>VHDG01000486.1 GCA_016871475.1 Verrucomicrobiota bacterium | reverse complement strand
CTTGGTATCAAAATCTTCGCACCCCGCGGCGCGCGCCTTCTCCTCGTCGCTGGCCATGGCATGGGCTGTCAGGGCGATCACAGGTATCCCACGGGTGTCCGGAGCCGCCTTGAGCCGCCTTGTGGCTTCCCACCCATCGAGCACGGGCAGGCTCATATCCATCAATATGAGGGCGGGGTTTTCCGATCGAGCCATGGCCAGGGCCTGTTCTCCATCCAATGCCATCGTCACTTCGTAGCCACGGCGCACGAGGCGGCGCGATAACATGTCGCGATTCATTTCGTTATCTTCAACGAGCAGAATTTTTTGCATGGCCAGGAGCTCCGGGTTGAGTGACTGGCGAAACCTACCAAGCTTTTGTTCGTCGACGCCACAGCAATTCTCACTTTGACGGAGCCGAGCCGAGCCGAGCATGATGCCGCCGCTCCCGCCGGAAGCGGGCCTCTGGACTGAATGAACCCGGAGTGCCTGAACCCATCACTGAAAGCGGGGATGACCACAACAAATACGAATTCATGAATCTCGACTCCTTGTATTCCCAACTTCAGGTGAAGACGCCTGCAAAACTCGCTCTCGTGGTTTTGGACGGGCTGGGTGATCTGGCCACGCGCAGCCAGGGCTTTCTGACTCCCTTGGAGGCCGCAAACACGCCCAATCTCGACAAGCTCACGGAGGTGTCGGCCCAGGGGCGCATGATCCCCGTGGCTCACGGCATCACGCCAGGAAGCGGCCCCGGCCACCTCGCGCTCTTTGGTTACGACCCCATCGAGTTTCAGGTGGGACGCGGGGTCATTGAAGCCCTTGGACTGGGCCTGGAACTCAAAGCGGGGGATGTCGCCGCCCGCGCAAACTTCTGCACCCTCAACGACAAAGGCATCGTTACCGACCGCCGGGCCGGGAGAATCAAGACCGAGGTCTGCGAGGAACTCTGCGCACTCCTGTCGAAGAAGGTGAAGAAGATCGGTGACGTGGAGGTGATCATCAGGGCGGGGAAGGAACACCGGTTCGTCGTGATCTTTCGCGGCAAGGGTCTTGAAGGTCCTCTCACGGATTCCGATCCGAACCGTGAAGGGCTGACGATCCCTGCTGCGAAGCCGACGAATGCGAAGTCGGCAAAGCAGAAAAAGGCGGCGAAGCTGGTCGCAGACTTCTACAAGGCTGCACTGCCTGTGTTGAAAGGGCGCCAGCCGGCCAATGGGTTTCTCCTGCGCGGCATAGCTCACCAGCCGGCCATCCCCACTTTCCAGGAGCGCTACGGTCTTCGTGCCGCCGCGATCGCGGTGTATCCCATGTACAAAGGTCTTTCGCAGCTGGTGGGGATGAAAAAAATCGAAGGAGCCGAAACGATCGCTCAGCAGTTCGAACGGTATCTTGCCGAGTACAACAACCATGACTTTTTCTTCATCCACTACAAATACACGGACAAGGCCGGGGAGGATGGAAATTTTGAGGCAAAGAAAAAAGCCATTGAAGACTTTGACGCAGCTCTGCCGATCCTGCTGAGCAGGTGTCCGGATGTGCTGGCCATCACGGGCGATCACTCGACTCCGTGCGCGTTGAAAGGCCACTCGTGGCATCCTCAACCCGTTCTGCTCACCTCGGAATGCTCCGGTTCGGACAAGCTGGAACGCTTCACCGAGACAGGTGCGAACCTGGGTTCGCTTGGAGTTTTCGAGGCGAAGTATTTGATGCGGCTGATGCAGGCGAACGCGAAGATGTTCGACAAGTTTGGAGCATGATTTTTTTCAGATCCGCGCTGAGTAGCGCTCGATTCGCGCGCTGAAAAAAGTTCGAAAGAAAAAAAATGTCTCGCTCTGCAAAAAGATTCCGATACAAACCCTGCAACCCGAACCATCAAACGGATCGGAGGTGAGCGCGCATGGCAGCAAAGAAAAAAGCAGCTAAGAAGACCGCCAAGAAGGCGGCTAAGAAGAAGAAGTAAATTGTAGTTACTGACTCCAGGATGGCGAAATCTGGTTTGTGCGAACGGATTTCCCCATCCTGTTTTCTTTTCCATGGCCACACTCGTATTCGATATCGAAACCTCCGCACTCCCTCTTGAAGCTTTTGACGACGCTCAACGGGAGTATCTCTTCCGCGACGCCGAGAAGCTCGCCGACGAGTCCGCGCGCGCCGAGAAGCGCGCTGAGATCTGCCAATGGTTTGCCCTCTGGCCGCTGACCGCACGCGTTGTTTGCATCGGCATGCTCAATGCCGACACCTCCCGCGGCCAGGTCCTCTACCTGGCTGACGACTATGAAGGTGATGCCGAGGAGGAGGCTGGTGTTGCGTTCAAACCTTGTTGTGAGGAGTCAGAACTCCTCGAAGGGTTCTGGGAGGTGGCGCGAAAGTACGACTCCATCGTCACGTTCAACGGCCGTGGATTCGATGTCCCGTTCCTCTACCTGCGCTCCGCCGCCCTGAACGTTCCGATCACCCGCAAAGACTGGCTCGGGTATCGCTATGCGACCGAACCTCATTGCGACCTGGCCGAGCAGCTGACGTTCTTCGGGGTCAGTGGCCGGGATGGAGCTGCAAGGCGTTTCAACCTCGATTTCTACTGCAAAGCATTCGGAATCGAGTCTCCAAAAAGCCATGGCGTGACAGGCATGGACGTTAATCAGCTCATGACCGAGGGCCGATCCCGCGAGGTGGCGGCGTATTGCATGCGTGATGTGAGAGCCACCACCGAGCTGTATAGGATCTGGAAGGAGCGGCTGGCGGGTCTCAAGTGAAGTGAACTCGGAGCAGACCATTCTCCTCTGCTTCGCCCTGGAGCGGGAGGCTGCACCTTTTCGCCGGGCGATGCGTGACTCCATCGGTGGCATCCGGATCCTCCTCGTCGGGATGGGATCCCGCGCCGCAAGCGAACGTTTTTCCCAGGCGATCGCCTGGGAACGACCCGGGTGCGTGATCACGAGCGGGCTTGCCGGAGGACTCGATCCCTCGCTGGCTCCAGGAACCGTGCTGGTGGAGACATCCTCAGCATTTCTCCTGTCCGCAGCCCGGATTCCAGGTGCGGTTCCGATCCGATTCCATTGCGACGAACGTATAGCCGTGACGCGGCTGGACAAATCATTGCTTCGATCTCGTACTGGCGCCGACGCGGTTGAGATGGAATCGGGTGCGATTCATAAAATCTGTGAACAGCATGGGATTCCCTGCGCCACGGTGCGGGTGATATCGGATTCAGCGGACGAGGACCTGCCCCTGGATTTCAACGCCCTTCGTGGAGCCGATGGCCAGCTGCACAACGGCAAGCTCGCCATGGCCATCATTTCGCGCCCGTGGAAAGTTCCTTCATTGATGAAACTGGGCCGGACCACTGCGCGGGCGACCGAACGTCTGGCGCAAGCCCTGGTAGAAATTGCGGGGCGCGTCAGGAGCGAAGGGATGGGGGGCTCTCGCGACCATGGATGAGCTCATAGATGACTTCCTCGGTTATCTCCGACATGAGCGTGGGCAGTCGGAAAACACGCAACGTACCTACAAGTACTTGTTGGACCAGTTCGTCCGATGGGCCGGCGAGAATGGCCTCAGGGAATGGAAGGATGTTGAACTGAAGCACCTGACACAGTTTGTTCAGGCTGAACGGCAACGTCCTCCGCTTCGACCCGATGCGCCTGAAGGTGCTAAGTTGAGCGGAGAAAGCATCTATCTAAGCATTGCTGCACTGCGCGCGCTGTTTCGGTTTGCCGAGGCGGAGAAGCTGCTGCCGGTCAACCTGGCTGAAAACCTCAGCCTTCCACGTCGATGGCAAAGGCTGCCGAAATCTCTTTCTGCAGTTGAAATTGAACGTCTGCTTCGACCTGTGAGCCCTGCCACAGCAGAGTCGATTTGTGACCAAGCCATACTGGAGCTCGCATACGCCGCCGGGCTGAGACTGTCAGAGCTGAAAAATCTGAGGCTTGAACAGCTTCAACTCGAGGCGGGATTCATCACGGTCATCGGCAAAGGGAACAAGGAGC
>VHDG01000485.1 GCA_016871475.1 Verrucomicrobiota bacterium | reverse complement strand
AGAACTACTGGCTGAGGCACAGGGGATTCAAAATCAATTCACCGGATTGCGTGATCCCAAAGCGGAATTCGAGGAGGCAGATGCCTATGTCATCGCACTGGCGAGGTTGTGACCGAATGGAATTGTGGTGACGCAGGAAACGCCCGCCGCCGAGAAGCGCAATCCCAAGCGCACGCATTTTATCCCGGACGTCTGCCGAGAACTTGGAATTCCGTGCATCAGCTTGCTCGGGTTGATGCGCCGGGAAAGCTGGCGGTTTTAGTTTGGGCCTATGATCTATCTCTCAGCTCTTGGAGCAGTTCGCGACCATCGCAGAGGATTTGAAGTAGAGCAGTCGACCATGTCGCCAGGCCTAGGGCGGCCTAGGGCCATGAAATCGCGCTATTGAACATATGCCGCGCCAGCGTGCAGGCTGCGCGCAACTCAGGAAGCTGGAAGAACGGCCTCTCGAAGCACGCCGGTAGCCTGAAGGCATGAAACGCGCCAAGCCTACCTTCGAAAACTGGATGGATCTCGATTGGATCATGTGACTTCCCCCAATCCAAAGGCTTGAAATGCCGGCTAGACGCGTCCTACGGCTCCGCGGCTCCGCAATCGCGAAGACATCCGCCTTGCAGTTCGCGAGGAGACAGGCATGATCGCACGTTCCGGTGGCTGGGCCGGGATTCCTCCAGCAGATCAAAGCTTATGCAGCATATTCGGAACATCGCCATTATCGCACACGTTGACCACGGCAAGACGACACTCGTCGATTGCTTGCTCAAACAATCGGGCACATTCAGGGCCAACCAGGCCGAAACCCAGGTTGAGCGATTGATGGACTCCATGGACCTCGAACGCGAGAAAGGCATCACCATCCGGGCCAAAAACGCCGCGTTCAAATACAAGAACTACCACATCAACATCGTGGACACCCCGGGCCATGCGGACTTTGGCGGCGAGGTGGAACGGATCATGAACATGATCGACGGTGTGCTGCTGGTGGTGGATGCCGCCGAAGGCCCCCAGGCGCAAACCCGCTTCGTACTTCGAAAGGCCCTGGAGGCAGGTGCCAAGCCCATCGTGGTCATCAACAAGATCGATCGCGACAATGCCAATCCGAAAAAGGTCCTCGATCAGGTCTTCGAGCTCTTCATGAGCCTGAATGCGACCGACGAACAGCTCGACTTCCCCTTCATCTACACCAGCGCCAAGGCAGGTTATGCGAAGGAACAAATGGACCACGCCAGCGGCACCATGGAGCCCCTCTTTGATGCCATCGTGAAACATATCCCACCCCCGAGGGCTTCGGCGGGCGAGGGCTTCCAGGTTCTCGTGGCGAACCTGGACTACAGCGACTACCTCGGCCGCATCGCTTTCGGCAAAATCGTGAGCGGCAAGGTCAAGGTCAGCGACCCGGCTGTCTGCATCCATGGCGACGGGAAGAAGTCCAAGGGCAAGATCACTGCCATCTACCATTTCGAAGGCATGAAACGCATCGAGATCCAGGAGGCCCACGCAGGTGACATCGTGGGACTCACCGGCTTCGAGGATGTCTTCATCGGTGAAACCATCTGTGACAACGACCTGCGCGCTCCCCTCTCCTTCAAACCGGTCGATCCTCCGACCATTCAGATGGAGTTTGCGGTCAACGACGGACCCCTGGCTGGCATCGATGGAAAACTGGTCACCGCCCGCCACATCTGGGAGCGGCTGGTCAAGGAGATCCGCACCAATGTCGCCCTGCGCATCAAACAAACCAGCGATCCCAAGATCTTCGAGGTCGCAGGACGGGGTGAAATGCAGATCGCGATCCTAGTCGAGCAGATGCGACGCGAAGGCTATGAGGTCCTGGTGAGCCGGCCTGAGGTGCTTTACCGAAAGGGTCCTGATGGAAGCCTCCATGAACCGATCGAGAAGCTGTTTCTCGAAATCCCCCAGACTGCCATGGGAGCGGTGATGGAAAATCTGGCAGGTCGAAAAGCGGAAATCACCGCCATGAACCACCACGGTGAGGAGGTGAGCATCGAGGCGTTGATCCCGACCCGAGGGCTGATCGGTTTTGAGACGGACTTGGTGAACATTTCGAGAGGCATGGGCGTCATCAGCCATCTCTTCCATGAATACGGCCCGGATCGTGGAGAAATCGCTGCCCGAAAGAATGGTTCCCTGGTCGCGATGGAAGGCGGCGAGGCGACGGCCTATGCCCTGAACATGGTCCAGGAGCGAGGGCGTCTCATGGTGATTCCCGGTGAACAGGTGTACGTCGGAATGATCGTCGGGGAGAATGCCCGCGAAAACGACATCCCGGTCAACCCCTGCAAGACCAAACACCTGACCAACATGCGCTCCCAGGGCGACGGCAAGGGCATCCAGCTCAACGCTCCCTTGAAGCTCACTCTCGAGCGAGCCCTGGAATACATCGGAAGCGATGAGTATGTCGAAGCCACCCCTCAGAATCTCCGCCTCCGGAAGAAGATCCTGGACGAGAACCAACGGAAACGAGCCGAACAAAATCGCGCCATCAAAATAGTCGAGTCTTGAAGATCCTCGGGCTCAGCGTGCCTCTGCCAAGCAACTCATCCGCATCCACCGGAATAGCAACGAAGCCGTAACCCGAGGCTCCGGCCACTCAGCACTGATCACTCCCCCCGAAGTAGGACGTGCGGCTCGTTGTCCACCCTTCAGGGTGCGTCTTGCTGGGCAAACGTAAGCAACGGCAGCGAAGGTTCTTTCCAACGCGTGCGGGAAAGCCAATTCGCTCGCATGGTCCGACCCACGGATCCCAAGCGGGCGAAGCCCGAGCATCCTGAAGGATGGACAACAAGCGGCGCGTCCGGCTTCGATGCGGCCAACGACAAACCTGATCACAATCGCTTCACCCGGAAGAACTGCTGAAGCCCTGATGCAGGACTTCTGAATTCCGCGGAGTTTCCAGAAGCTTCGATCACCGGCCCAACCGGTGTCCATTTGCCACCCAGCTCGAGAATCACCTCAACCTGGAAGCGATCACCCGCGTTGGAGGGCCATGTCAGGATGATCCCCGCAGGGCCCATGGTTGCCTGGACAACAATGGCTGCCGCGCTGGCCTCCAACACGACAATCGTGTAGGCACCCCGCCCGGTCAGAATGGGAACTCCGTTGTCAGAGGCAGCCACCATGAGTTGATAGGTCTTGCCTGCTTGTGCGGAGGTCGGCTTCCAGTTCACTTGTCCCGTCGACGGGTTCAGCGTCAGGCCTTCGATCGGCTTGGACTCGATCTGGAACTGGACAGGCTGCCCGGGCAGATCCAGATCCACTCCTGTGGCGAACGACAGATTCTCCT
This sequence comes from Verrucomicrobiota bacterium, assembly GCA_016871475.1. Classification (GTDB taxonomy): domain Bacteria; phylum Verrucomicrobiota; class Verrucomicrobiia; order Limisphaerales; family UBA11320; genus UBA11320. The sequence goes on along the minus strand of VHDG01000485.1, from coordinate 670 downwards.
CCGCCTTCACGTAGCGGGTGCCTGGACTTGGAAACACGGGCGGCAGGTTGATCTCACGAACCGTGATCTGGATGTTTTCCGATGTCTGAAGGCTGGGACTACCCCCATCGTTCACTCGAATCGTGACGGGAAAGACACCAGGGCCCTGAGCCTCAGTAGGTCTCCATGTGAAACGCCCTTCTGGAGTGATCGCAGCCCCATCGGGTGCCCCGGGAGCAAGGCTGAAAATCAGCTTCGCCACAGCGTCTTCTGTGTCCGAGGCTGTGGCATCAAACATCAACCGGGAGCGCTCCGCCACAGCTTTGGAGCCGATGGGGTTGAGCGTGGGTGCTGTATTGGGAGGCCCCACCCGATTCGACGCTCTCGGAGTGGATTGTGCAAAGAACTCACGATGGGCCGCACCATCTGGAAGACAGCCCTCGCTCACGTTGTTGGTCTGCGGTCCAAAGGTAACCAGATCCACCAATCCGCCCTCGGGATTGTAGAGTCCGATTTCCTCGCCTCCGCGCGCCAACTGGAAGTTCACGTGCAGGTCTGCAGAATTCGTCGAGTTCTGGCCGGGGTTGTTATCCGCCCACACGAGGAGGTATCCACCAGGAGGAATAACCGTGCCGAAAGGAATCTTGAATTTGATGCGGTCTGCGGAGGTGTCGGTCAGGTGATAGCCCGA
>VHDG01000484.1 GCA_016871475.1 Verrucomicrobiota bacterium | reverse complement strand
ATTTATCCCATTGCCTCGGCTCAAACCCGGGTGAATCACCCTGAGCAAGCTGGCCATTTCTCTTCCGCAGGAGGCATGGGCCATATTGGCGTTCGAGGTTGGCCCGGGGATCTCTCCGGTAGCGTGCTGGTTTGCGACGCCGTGTCTCATATCGTGCACCGCGATGTCATTCTCGAACAAGGCTCGGGATTCGTTGCCACACGATCGCCCTCTGAACAACAAAGCGAGTTTATCGCAAGCCGCGACACCGCTTGCCGACCGGTGGGATTGGAATTGGGCCCTGACAGCGCGCTCTATCTCATCGATATGCAGCGCGATGTCATCGAGCACCCCGACTATATTCCCGAGAAGGTGAAGGAACGGATGAACCTGCGTGCGGGAGAGAACCGCGGCAGGATTTATCGCATCGCTCCGAAAGGACAATCGAAGCAACGAGTGATGCTTGCTGGTCTGTCCGACACTGAAAGGGTGAGTCTCCTGGGTCATTCGAACCAGTGGGTCCGAGTGACTGCACAGCGGTTGCTTGTGGAATCGGGAAGGACTCAGATCGCTGCCCAGTTGCGAGAACGACTTCGGGATCAGGCCAATCCTCTGGGACAGTTGCATGCCTTGTGGACCTTGCAGGGGTTGGAACTTCTGACTTGGGAGGACCTGGACAAATTGTTGGGTTCAAACGAGCCCGGCCTGGTGGAGAACGCCTTGGTTGCATCGGAAACCAAGGAGCTCTGGCGATCCGAAGCCGTGTCACGAGCCAGGGAACTCTGTGCTTCCAGCCACCCACGGGTGAGATTCCAGGCGGTCTTGACGCTGGGGGTTCTGAGTGATGCCCGGGATGTAGATCGTCTGGCGGCCCTCCGTAACGTGTGGATGCGCGACTGGCAATACCCGCTCTCTCGCGTCGCAGTGATCATCGGACTTCCGGATCGAGCCAATACTTTGCTTGCCGATTTTCTCAAGGCGCACAGAGCTCCATCCACGAATTCCGCACTCAGGGATGCCATGAAGGATCTGGGCTTTTCGACTGGTCGACAGAGAACTGCTGAGAGTGATCGATCCCTGGCCGAAGTGCTCCGCGAGGCTTCGAAACCCGGCTTTCCTGCTGAACTCGCGAGGACCGTGCTTGAATCGATTCACTCCGGGCTGAGTTCTCAACCCCCGCAAGCCACTGCCGAGGAAGCCTCGATTCTGGAGGCGATGGAAAAATCACTCTCCGAAACCTCACGCCCGGCCCTGTGGCGGCTGTGCAACAAGCTCAAGCTGCCCACATCGAGCATTCAGAAAGCTACGATCGCAGAGGCGATCAGGCGTGCCGCGGACCGCACTTTGGCCACGTCGCTTCGTGTCGAGGCCATGGATGTGTTGCGACTGGGTGATGGAGTTTCCACGCGACCTGTCTTGTTCGGTTTGATGGACAGCCGGGAGCCGGCGCGGTTGCAATCTGTGGCCTGGGAGCAGCTGAAGTCGTCTTCAGAGGAAGCTGTGGCTCAAGAAATCCTGGCCCGCTGGAAGGGCATCTCGCCCAGTCTTCGGCCTTCCATCGTCAATTCGCTGGTTTACAGGAAATCCTGGAACGGTTCTTTGCTGCAGTCGCTTGAGGAAGGGAGGCTCACTGCTGGTGAGCTCAACCTGGACCTGGAGCAGAGACGTCAGTTGCTTCGGCATGCTGGGGAAACCAACAAGGTCCGGGCCTCCAAGTTCTTCGGCGACGAAGAGTACAGCAACCGCAAGACGGTGGTCAGCGACTGGCTGGCCCGATTGCCTTCAAAGGGCGATGGTTCAAAAGGCAGGGTGGTTTTCGAGAAACTCTGCGCCTCCTGCCATCAATCGAATGGCAAAGGGCACGCAGTGGGACCTGATCTAACGCGGCAATCGCATCGCAGTGTGGAGGATTTGGCATCCAATATTCTGGACCCGAACATGGCTTTAAACCCCAGTTTTGCAGCTGTGACTGTGGAACAGAAAGATGGTGAAACGGTTGTAGGAATCCTTGAGTCGGAGGATTCGGAGCAGGTTGTTTTGAAGCAAGCGCAGGGCATCAAGGTGAATGTCTCGCGTGCCGAGATCTCTGGCCTCACCTACACATCCAGGTCTTTGATGCCGGAAGGTCTTGAGAGCGGGTTGTCGCCGCAAGAGCTGCGCGATCTGATCGCCTACATCCAGGAGTGAGTGGGAGTTCCTGAGGGGTGTGGATTGGGGCAGGCACCCTCAAGGGTGGACAACGAGCTGCGCGTCCGAGTTCGAGGCAAGTGACGAGTGACCATGACTGACCATTGATGACTGATCACATCAAGCCCCGGCAGGCATCTGTTCGAGGAACGTTACTTCCACATCACTCATCCCGCTTGATCCGGCCGCCCTGTGCGGGTGGTGGAGCGCTGGGTGTTCTTGAAGGTGCGCTTTGAATTGCGGGCGGCGGGGGCGCCGATCGGAATGCGGGCGGTGCCACGGAGGGTGCAGGGGCAAGAGCTGGAGCTGGGGCAGGCGTCGGAACGCTGGTTGAAGGTCGGAACGGCTGGGCTCCACCACCACCGTAGGAAGGACTTGGAGGCGCCGGTCTTGTAAAGCCAGGGCGGGCGGCCGGATTGGCAGGCGCACTTTCAAAGCTTCTAAACCCGGGTCGTTCTTGCTGGGCACCAAAACTTCTCCTGTTGTCGCCAAATGCTCCCGGAGCAACTTGTTGTTGTCTGGGTGCGAACGGACTGGGCACGGATCCAGACGCGGCTTCGGGAACTCGCTGAGTTTGTCTTGTGAACGGGCTGGGTGAAGTTGATGGGAACGGGCTCGACGGGGAGGGGTTGTAGGGCTGTGGCCGGGCAAACGGACTCTGACCTGTGCTCGGCGTGGGGGAGGGTGTGTCCCGACGAATGATGATGCTGCCCGGACGTTCGCCACCCGCAGAGCTTGGCACCGATGGGGCAGCCATCTCGCGAGTCCGGGTTTGTTGAGAGAGGCTGGGTGCCGGAACTGGCGTCGGGGTCGAAGGCGCAGTCGGCTGAGATGTGACTGCGGAATTGGGACGGAACGGTGCGATGGATGATCTCGGGGTGGCAGGCACAGCCGAAGGTGTCACTCGTGGAGAAACAGCTGGAGCGGGTGTAATGGGGGCTGGGCTGGAGGCAAATGGGGTTGAACTGGCTGGCGCGGGATTGCCTGACGGTCTCGCAGGCGAAGCAGGAGAAGGCTGCGTCGAAGGTCTGATTCCCTGATCGCGCGCCGTGCTCCAGGCGGACTCACGATCACGAGTAATGCCTATGACGGGCGAAGCGGCAGGGGCGGGTGCGGAACTCGGGCTTGTCGCAACTCGTGCAGGACTCGCGAATCTTGATGAAGCTTCGGAAGCGGCCGGACGTGCAGGCGGTGCGGCTGAGATTCTCGGGCTGTGTACTACCAGGTTGCCTTCAGAGTTCTCGACACGTTCGCGCGAGCTTGAGTTTGCAGCCGACCAGGCTGTTTCACGGATGGAAGCTTGTGGGATCGCTGATCGACTCATCTCGGCAACACGCTGCCGACCTGCACCTTCGAAGATGATGGTGTTGTTGTTGCCGACAATCGTGTTGTTCACGACGGTCGATTCTCGAAACAGATTGTTGCGGTGGCTGTGTGACGCATAGAAGTGGTGAGGTCGGCGCTCACAGAATCTGCCCCACGGGAGGAAGGTGAAATGGTCGTATCCCAGGCCAAAGCCGAACGAGACCCCAACGCTGTTTCCCTCGAACCACCAACTTGATGCATGCCATCCGGATCGAGGAGGCAAGGGCGCCCATCCACAATGACTCGAAGTGCGGCGCCAGCAAACCCAGGCCGGTCCCCAGACGGTGTCAGGGCTCCAGACCCAACCGTAGCCGACTGCATGGGTCCAGCGGCCGTAGTGAAAGGGCGCCCAGCCCCAGGAGTAATCAGAAACCCAATACCATCCATGATTCGACCACACCCAGTGGCCGCCATCCACGTAGGGCCTCCAGCCGGCTCCCAGCACGGTGTAG
>VHDG01000483.1 GCA_016871475.1 Verrucomicrobiota bacterium | reverse complement strand
GCTGAGAGAAACGCCGTGAGCGAGACCCATTCGCCACGACTCATCCTGGCCTGCTGCGAGCGGGCGAGATGAATCGCCTCACGTCCTCCCGGGAACTCGGTGGCAGGCACCTTCTCCGCCAGGCGCACCAGATAAAACCAGATGAGAGGGAGCATCACCGCAACCAGTGGAATACCGATCAACATCCAGGACAGGAATGAGATGTCACCATGACCTGTGGCAGCGGAGTGCTTGACGAGAATCATGTTCGGTCCGGTGCCTATCTTGCTGCCCACTCCACCCACGCTTGCGGCATAGGCGATCCCCAGCATCAGGGCAGCTCCAAATCTCTGGATCATGGGATCGCCGGGAGGATGCTGCTCCTCGAACTTCTTCAGCACCGCCAGGCCGATGGGATACATCAGCAAGGCCGTCGCCGTGTTGGAAATCCAGAGCGTGATGAACCCGGTGGCCAGGATGAAACCGAGCACGATCCGGCTGGGGCTGACTCCGATCCTGGCCACTATTCCCAGGGCGAGCCTGCGATGAAGCATCCACTGCTCCATGGCTGCTGCGATCAACATCCCACCCAGGAACAGGAAATTAACGGGATCAAAATAGGCACCCAAGGTGAGGAGGGATGGGACCCCGCTAAACAGGTTGAACAGAACCAGGGGGAGGAGTGCGGTTGCCCAGAGTGGGATGGGCTGGGTGATCCACCACAGCGCCATGAGGCAAACCGCGGCGGCCATCCAGGCCGCGGCCGGAGCAAGTCCTGTTGCCTGCCCGATCTGGCCTACCCCGACGAACAGGCCCAAGCCCAGACCAAGCAGGACGAAACGCGCCTTGATTGGAACTCCGGCCGATGCATCTTCCAAACTCATCTCAGGTGATCGGCAGGGGTTTTCCCGAGCACAACGGAAAAGGTCGGCCATCCATGGAGTGAATCACTGTTCGAGGATCAATCCCCAGGCACTCGAAGATCGTGGCATGCAGATCCTCCGGGCCGCATCCTGACTCCTCCGGCTCGGCACCGATCCGGTCGGACTTCCCATAGACCTGACCGCCTTTGATCCCGCCTCCCGCGAAGGCGACCGAGTAGCAGTTGGGATAATGGTCTCGTCCGGCAGCAGAATTGACCTTGGGGGTTCGGCCAAACTCAGTCAGCCAGCACACAAGGGTATCGGCCAGCATGCCGCGCTGCTCGAGATCTTCGAGCAGCGCATACGAAGCCTGGTCCAGAGGGGGAAGCATCGCGTTCCGAAGCCGGTTGAAGTTATCGCCGTGCGTGTCGAAGTGATCTCCCACGGATCCGTTCAGGTCCCCAGCTGCGCAATAGACGGTGACGATGGGAACCCCGGCCTCCGCAAGACGCCGGGCCAGCAAAGTGCTCTGCCCACAAATGTGGTTTCCATAGGCTTCCCGCAATCTCCGTGGTTCCTTCTCGATGTCAAACGCGTCTCGCACCGCGGAGCTGAGCATGAGGTCAAACGCCTGCTCTCGCGACTTGGCAAACACCTCCTGCTCCGGCCCATGCGCGTCGCCGGCCCGCGACTCCAAAGCTGCTGAGAGCGATCGGATCTCCGCCAGCCGGGGGGCATCCACGCCTTGAGGCAATGCAAGATCCAATCCAAGCGTGTTGGGTGATACCCCGTTGTACGGATTGCCCGAGCGTGGGTTCACAATGACAGGATCATACCGAAGTCCCAGAAATCCGCCGTCCTGCCCGTTCGCCCTGCCGCCATCAGCCATCGTATACGGGAGGCAAACCGGTGAAGGCAGCAAGCTCCGGGTCAAACGCATGTCGCGAGCGGCTTCCATCGCAGCCACCGCCATTGAACCCAGGCAAGGATGGTCCTGGCGGGTTGCCGGCCAATTCCCGGCAAGATTGGGAGGTGGCTGTCCAGTGAGATTCCAATAGGCCGCTGATCGATGTGAAGGAGCCTGGTGGCTGGCGCTGCGGACGATCGCCAGCTGATGGGCCTTCCTGGCTATCCGGGGCATGTGCTCACTCATCCGAATTCCCGGCACAGTGGTCGCGATGGTGCTGAACTCACCCCGAATGTCTGATGACGCATCCGGCTTGGGATCCCACGTGTCCAAGTGGCTGATTCCCCCCCAGGCAAAAAGAACAATGCATCGCTTTGCTCTCCCAGAAGATCGGCCGGTCGTTGAAATCGGTGACCGTTGAGCTCCTGTGGATCGCAATGCCAGCAGCGAAGGGAGCGAAAAACCCAACGCGCCCATCCGCAGGAAATGGCGTCGATTCACCGCACAGGATCAAAAAAGAAATGCGCGAAGGTATGCAAGCCCGAACGTTTTTGGGGTGGAGAGGGAGAAACGTCCGAAGCGCAGCCTTAGCGCAAAATTCTCAAAGTCCGTTGAAACCGTTAAGGCCAGCCCTGGCTGCCTGCGCAAACCTCAGAGACAAACTCCCCAAGGCCTCACCGCTACGATCTGACTTGAACACCAGGCGCCGTCACTCATTGCCCATTTCTTAAGGTCCAACAACCTATCAATCGTCACCTCCGCACTCAGCTTAATGAAAATTTAAATAATTCTCCGAAAGGATGCCTGCGCCCTACTCCATAAGGCGTAAGTGGCTCTTCGTTTTACCCGCGTCCCCCTCCACCTCCGTGCCGGCGCAGGAAGTCGCGATAGTCGCCAGGTTCAATTTCGTCGAAACCAGCGGTTGGCCACGCGTACCAGTAGATCCATGCAGAGAGTTGCTGCGCTTCCTCGCCCACCACCTCGACGATCTCACGCCTGAACTCACACCCATCGGGGCTATCAGGCAGATACCCTTCGTAGCGGTCCAGCTCCTTGAAAGTGTGGTCAGGATCCCGAATCTCGTAAACCTCACCCCGCACCCAGCGATCCACACCGGGCGCCGGGACCGCTCCAGGGTATTGCCACATCAAAAAAAGCCGTCCACGAACCCTGGCCGAGCACACGAAGCGCGAGGGTCCGAGGAGACGATGGCGTGTCCCTTCCACATTCGGGAGCAGTGATCCGTAAATGAAAACCAAAGCCAGCATCGGGGTTATCTCAATTGATTCTCCAGGATCAACACACCCACCCCATTTGTCCTCCAACTCTCGCGCACCACCGTGGGGATCGGCACCGAGGGAGGACCCTGGGCGAAGCTGCCCAGGACGATGTCGAGGTCGCCATCACCGTCTGCATCTCCCGAGTCCATCACCAGCCACCTGCCCAGGCATGGATCAACCCCTGACGAAGCCTCGAAGTTCCACCCACCACGATTCTCCAGATACACGAAGCTCTCCTCCGGGGATTCGGGATAGTTTGGGAAAAACGAGATCGCTGCGATATCAAGATCCCCATCTTCATCAAAGTCCCTGGCCAATGCCTTGAAGGCCCCGTTCAGCGGGTAGAAGAACGCTTCCTCCAATCTCCCGGCCCCAACGCCTCTGTAGAGCCGGATGCCATGATAATGCTTGAAGGGCGACGCATACTCCCCGTTGTCGCCGTTGGTTATCAGCACGTCCATTTTTCCATCACGATCGAAGTCCACACACTCGAACGAGGTGGATCCATGCACGGGCGAAAACTCCAGCAGGATGTGCTCCTGAAACTCCCCTGCCCCAAGATACGAGAAGCTTCTCAGGCTCTCACGTCCCTGAGCGATCAATGCGATCATCTCCATCGAACCATCGCCGTCCATATCCCGGATCACAGAGCCGAGGGATCCTGGGTTCGGAGTGATCCAATGTTTTTCAGGACGCGGAGAGTGAATGGACCTGTACCAAGCGAGGCGTCCAAGCTGATTGCCAAACGACGACACGCACAGGTCCTCCACCTTGTCCCCATCCAGGTCCGCGAACAGCGCATGGACGGGTCGCTGCAATCCACTGAGCACCCTCTCGGTTCGCCAGACGGAACCTTCCTGGAAAAACCTGTCTAACGTTCCATCCCGGAGGTCAGACGGGAACACCTGGCCGATCTGCAACGTATAGATACCCTCCGCTCGATGCAGAGCCTGAACGG
>VHDG01000482.1 GCA_016871475.1 Verrucomicrobiota bacterium | reverse complement strand
GTCCACATCGCCCTTGATATTGGCGACCTCAACGTTCCCTTCCGTGATGTTCTGAATCATGGAGGCGACGCTGTCGTCGCCGGCCCCATAAAGTTTGCCCAACGCGGCATCGATCTCTTCATCAGAAGTCACCCGGACTTCGATTTCCTTGTGGAGCACGTGCTGAAGGCTGTCGATGGTGCTGAGATCCGACGGGTCGCTCAATGCCACCACGATGCTGTGGGGGTGCTTCAAGACCGGGATGACCTTGTAGCGCTTCGCGATATGCCGAGGGATGCTGGCAAGGGCGTCGTCCGGAATCTTGGTCTCCGCGAGACTGATCATCTCGACGCCAAAGTGAGCCGCTTTTGCGGTGGTGACATCCTGGGCACGGATCACTCGATTTTTAACGAGGGTGTCCACCACCCCTTCGTTGTGCTCCTGCGCCTCGGTCTGGGCAGCAGAGATCTGTTGAGGTGTCAAAAACCCCAAGTCGGCGAGGTCGCTTAATAAATAATCGTCTTTGGCTGCCACAATTCAGCGTTGTTCTAAGTGCCCAAGTCGCGGGAAAAATGCGCGGAAATATCCCCGAAAGTCCCGCCCCGTGTCAAACATCCGCGTCAGACTTCGCACGCAACCTTCCAAGCAACTTATTTTGACCAGCTCACCTCTTAATCGTCACTCCGCCACAGGGCGTCGCTTCCCATGGGACCCTTTCCTCTGGCCCAAAAACCCCTGAAAAGAGCCGCGTGCCTATCAAGATTTCTTGCCGGGGGGCCGGGGAGAAGATCCGGTCCCGCTTACACCAGGGAATGGGAGAAGCTCCGAGCATTCAACCGATGTCGTCAGCCCGCACCTCCAGGCATTCGTCATGATCTTCCCAGATGATGGCCGGATAATGGTCGAGGAAGCTTGGCAGAATAGACGATCGAGCTTCCCCAAGCAGGCGCTCCGCCCTGCGTGCCGCTTTTTCAAACTCCTCATCATAGGAAGCATGGTGAGCCTGTTGAGAGGCGTCCCAGTGGGCCACTTCATGCACTGCGTCATAGGTCCGGGCCCAAGGCTCGGAAAGCTCACGAAGATCCTCCGGAAGATCCGCAAATGCCACAGCGGTCTCCCCGCAGTGGTGGCAGATCAACCCATGCTCCAGAATGTCCCGGGTAAACATGGGGAGCAGGGGAGCCCGGCAACAGGGAGCCTCCGAGTAAGCTCCCGGAAAAGCAGCCAGCCGCTTGAGCCAGATGTGCCGATCCTGTCCAATCTGGCTGAGCAACCGATAAAGGCCGATGATCGGATGCGACGCCCTCCACACCTTGCCCTGCACCTGCCCCAGCGTTTGAGCCATCCACCGCGCCAGCGTCAGATCATCCAGGGCAGCGAACGCAGCGCCATACTCGCGCCAAAGCCTTTCGGCAGGATTCTGTGGGTTGTTGCTCACGCGAAGGAAACATCTGCGCCCATCCGTAAGACATCAATCTGAAAACAGGCGGAGAGATGCAGACTCAGGCCAACGGATTCCCCGGTTCTAAAAAAAGAAGAGAAAAGTCCTTGTCTTCGAGAAATGCGTTTTGATACCTCTACTGCGTCGCCTTAAAGGAGGCAACAAAACCAACAAAAACACATGAAGAAACACAGCACATGTCTGTTCACGGCTGCATTGGCACTAGCCATGAGCCTAAACCTCAACCTCGTACAGCCCCTCGTGGCTCAAGAGCCGCCACCTCCGGCTGTCTCGGGAGAGACTCCACCCAAGCCTTTGGAAGGCCGGAAACTCCCCTTCCACGGGAAGCTCTCCAGGGTCAATACGGAGGAAAAAAGCATCACCCTGTCCTACAGCACAGGGGAGAAGACATACTACATCACCCCCGAAACCCAGATCCTCAAAGAGGGCCAACCCGCCTCGCTGGCGGAGGCCGAGTTGGGGAAACAGGTGTCCGGTGCCTACGTTCGTCAGGGAGATCGCATGAACCTGACCAAGCTCAACCTGACTCTGCGAAGCGATTTCGGATCCGAAAAGGCCAGGAAAGCGAAGAAGCAATCGGAGAAGCCAGCTGAGCAGGGGGCTTCGAGCGGAAACTGAATGATAGAGTGAACAACAGGTAAAGCCACACTCTCACAAGAGGACTGGCACCGGGTAGGAGAGACCCACCGGGTGCCAGTCCTCCCTGGGAAACAATTCGCACAGCAGGGAATCAGTGTTGCGTTGAATCAGCGGGTTTTCGATAGTCTGCGTCCCGGGCCGCAGGGCCCCGGACCTTGCAATGAAAATCACTCTGAATTGGTTGCGGCAATATGTGGATTTCACCGGCTCAGCTGAGGAACTCGCGGAGCGGCTCACGATGCTGGGACTCGAAGTCGAGGGCATCGAGAGATCGGCGGGCGAGTTTGAGAACATCGTTGTGGGCCAGGTCATCACCCGCGAGACCCACCCAAACGCCGATCGACTGTCCTATTGTCGGGTGAACGACGGGAAGGGCGAGCGCATGATCGTGTGCGGCGCCACCAACTTCAAGGCAGGGGACAAGATTCCGCTCGCACTCCCCGGGGCAGTCATGCCCACCGACCCCGGCGAGCCCGCTTTCATCATCAAGGTCGGCAAGATTCGAGGGTGCGAATCCCAGGGGATGATGTGCTCTGGGAAGGAACTCCGCCTGACCACCGATGCGGACGGCCTGCTCATCCTCCCTGCTGATGCAAGCGTGGGACAGCCTTTCGCCGAGCACTTGGGCCGCGCCACGGCCGACGTTATTCTCGACCTGGAAATCACCCCAAACCGACCCGATCTCAACAGCCTTATCGGTGTTGCACGGGAGATCGCCGCGATTACCGGCAAACCCCTCAAGCTCCCGGTGGTCTCCATTCCGGCCGAGGCAACCGCATCCTCTCCGAAACCACCCGTCAGTATTCAGATCGAGGATCCAATCCTTTGTCCCCGCTACGTTGGCAGGGTGCTGATGGGGGTAAAAGTCGGCCCGAGCCCCGACTGGTTGAAGCAATCCCTGGCCAAGGTCGGAATTCGCAGCATCAACAACGTGGTGGATGTCACCAATTACGTCATGCTCGAGACAGGCCAACCCCTCCACGCCTTCGATCTGCACCTTCTCGCGACGAATCCCCAGGGGCTGTCCCAGATCGTGGTCCGCCGGGCTCGGGAGGGAGAAGAATTCATCACGCTCGATGGGCTCTCCCGCAAACTGAGCACGCAGGCCTTGCTCATCGCCGATCCCGAGAAAGCCATCGCTCTGGCGGGAATCATGGGGGGACAAAACACCGAGATCCGCCCCACGACCACGGACATTCTGATTGAAAGTGCCTGCTTCAAGGCAGAGTCGGTCCGGGCCACTTCGAAGGCTCTCGGGCTGAAAACGGATGCCTCCTATCGCTTCGAACGCGGTGCCGATGTCGGGATTTGTGCCTGGGCAAATGAGAGAGCAGCCCAGCTGATCCTCCAGCTGGGTGGTGGTAAGGCGGCAGGCGAGAACGTCGATGCATGGCCTTCACAGGCTCCCAGAAAATCAATCGCCCTGCGTCACCATCGGGTCCGCGAGATCCTGGGCGTGGATGTCACCGCAGAGGAGCAGCGAAGGTTTCTTGAAGGTCTCGAGATCCGATCCACTTCGACGACGTCGGGCGAGACCACGTATGAGATACCCAGCTTCCGGGTGGATTTGAAAAGGGAGCATGACCTTGTGGAGGAGATCGGCCGGCTCTACGGCATCGACAAGATTCCTTCGACTCCGCCACGAGGCTGCGTGGGCGATCACGCGTTCGATGCTGTTCATGACGATCTCGCCGAAGCGCGAACACACTTCACATCGCTCGGATTCAACGAGGCGCAGGGCCAGACCCTGATCTCCGAAGCCGCAGCCGCGCTGCTCAGTCCGGCAGAGCAGATCACCCGGCTGGCGTACCCTCTGAGCAGCGACATGAACGTCCTGCGGCCGAGTCTTATTCCAGGTTTGTTGGATTCCCTGAAGCACAACCTGAGCCGGCAGACCCATGATGTTGCGCTCC
>VHDG01000481.1 GCA_016871475.1 Verrucomicrobiota bacterium | reverse complement strand
GAAGCTCGAAATTGAGATAGCACTGACGAACTTTCTCCACAGCCTTCTGAGCGTCGTCCTTCAACTCCTCGTGCCGGGAGGTCACCGTGCCCCCACGATACTTGCGGAGCATGCTCAGAGCGCGATTCACCAGGTTGCCCAGCCCGTCCGCAAGCTCGGCATTGTATCGCCCCTCAAACCCCGAGTCTGTCCAGTTGCCGTCAGGTCCTATGTCCAGCTCGCGCGTGACGTAGAAACGAAATGCGTCCACACCCCATTCCTGAATCACCGCCACCGGATCCACCGTCACACCCGAGCTCTTGCTCAGCTTTTTTCCGTCCTTCTGCCACCACCCGTGCACCAGCAGGGTCTTGGGCAGGGGCAGGTCAGCCGCCTTCAACATGATCGGCCAATAGACGGCATGAAACTTCAGGATGTCCTTTCCAATGACGTGAACATCCGCCGGCCATAGTCGCGGTCCGGAAGCCGTCGAAGCTCCCGCTGCGTTTCGTATCCACTCCGGCAGCCCGGGATCCCCGGCTGCGGCTGCTGCGCTCACATAGTTCGTCAGAGCGTCAAACCAGACATAGGTGACGAATTGTGGATCGAAGGGCACCGGTATCCCCCAGGTCAACCGGGCCAGAGGGCGCGTGATACAAAGATCCTCCAGCTCATTGTTTTTTAGAAAACCGAGCACTTCGTTCCGACGATACGATGGCACGATAAAGCCCGGGTTCCGCTCGATGTAGTCAATCAGCCAGGCTTGATGCTCCTTCAGCTTGAAATAGAGGTTCTCCTCGCGGAGTTGGGCGACGTCGCCGTATTCCGGATCAAAGGTTCCATCGGGCCGACGATCCTTCTCCGTGAGGAACGTCTCCGCCTTGGCGGAATACCAGCCGGTGTACTCCTGCCTGTAAAAAGCCTGTTTGTCGTTCAGACGGGAGAGGACTGCTTGAACAACAGACTTGTGCCGCTGCTCCGTGGTGCGAATGAAATCGTCGTTCGTGAGCCGGAGCGTCGCCGCGAATGCCTTCCAGTCCGCGGCAAGGGCATCGCAGTAAGCCTGGGGATCCTTTCCCTCGCTCGCCGCGGCCTGCTGAACCTTCTGCCCGTGCTCATCCAGCCCCGTCAAAAAAAATGCCTCCTCACCCAGGCTTCGTCGCGAGCGCACGATGGCGTCAGCGAGGACTTTCTCGTAGGCATGACCCAGGTGAGGCTGTCCGTTGAGGTAGTCGATAGCGGTCGTGATGTAGAAGCGTTTTGCCATGTTCGAAAGGCGCTGAATCTGAGACGCCGTGTAAAAAACTCAAACATCAATTTGACAATTCTGAAACAGTCACTTGACGGATGCGAAAAATGTGCGTCAGACTACCCCTGCTTTCGCGCGCTTTATCGGCGGAAGTGGGAAGACGGTTGAGTGTATGTGCATTCAGCCGGGGTGGCCAAAATGGAATGCACCATGGAAGGAACAAGATATGGCCAGTGGAAAAGTAAAGTGGTTCGATAATAAGAAGGGATACGGATTTATCCTTCACGATTCAGGGAAGGATGTGTTCGTGCACCACAGCAGTATCAAGGGGGCGGGATTCAAAACCCTTCAGGAGGGTGAGGTCGTGGCTTACGAGCTCGTCGATAGCGACAAGGGTCCCAAAGCCGTGAATGTGGAGCGTGATGATCCCGGACCGCGGGCCCTGGGCCTGATTTGAGTTTGGTCTGCATGTTCCGGCTCGGGGTTCTGCCAGCCGGTCCGTGCAAATGAGTTGCCTCAGCACGCCGTACCTGTCGTAAATCCCGGCGTGGCAGTTCATCCGTCTCAACTCGTCCGGTCGCTCTACGTCCATGTGCCCTTCTGCGCACAAAAGTGTCATTATTGTGCGTTTTACTCCGAGGCATCGTCGGGCGACTTGATGAATCGATATACCGCGGCCCTCAACGCCGATCTCAGGCGTGCCGCCGCGAATTTGCAACCTCGAACAGTCTTTTTCGGGGGGGGTACCCCTTCCATCCTCACCGCCAAACAATGGCAGCCCATCCTCGAAACCGTGAGATCCATCTCGTCCACTCCGCCCACCGAGTGGACGATTGAATGCAATCCCGCAACCGTTTCCCTGGAGAAAGCCAGACTGTGGCGCGACCACGGCGTGAACAGGATCTCCATGGGGGTCCAAAGCCTCGATGAACAACTCCTGGACCGCCTCGGCCGCGTCCACGACCGTTCCATGGTTTTCAAGTCCCTCGACACTTTCCGAAAAGCGGGCTTCGACAACATCAACATCGACCTCATGTTTGCCATCCCCGGACAAACCTTGCGGGTTTGGCAGGAAACATTGAACGAGGCCATCAGTCTTCAGACGGAACATCTCTCCAGCTACGAGGTCATCTATGAAGAGGACACCGCTCTCTATCAGCAACTGAAGGCTGGAGAGTTCGATGTCGATGAGGATCTTGCTTGCTCAATGCATGAGCTCCTCGTGGATTCCGCGGAGGCCGCCGGTCTGGGCCAGTATGAGGTTGCCAATTTTGCACGTGGAAAAAGCGCTGATCCGCGGGCCTTCCCCAGCCGGGCCTGCCAGCACAACATCAACTACTGGCTGGGTGGAGAGTATGCGGGGCTCGGGCCAAGCGCCTGTGGCTACATCCGGGGCGAGCGGACCCGCAACTGGGCGAATACGCAGATGTGGTGTGAACTGGTCGAGAAAGGGAAACCCACGGCGGAGTGGAAGGAAACTCTCGACCCGCTGCCGCGCGCAGGCGAGATCGCCGCTTTCGGTCTGCGCACCAGGCCCGGATGGTCCTTTGCACTGTTCCACGAAACCACCGGCTTTGACCTTCGCAAGGACTGGAGAGAAGAGCTTCAGGACCTGGAGCAGCGCGGATGGGCCATGCGCGATCACACATCCTTCCGACTTACGCGCGAGGGCCTGCGGTTTGCCGATGCGGCGGCGGAGATGATGTTGCGCTGACCGGCTTTCCAACAGCTCCTGGTCACTGCGCTAGTTCAACCCGAACAGGGGACAGATGTGATATGCAATGAAGGCGAGAACCCAGGCCAGGACGCCCATGTAAACCCACTGGAACACGGGCCATTTCCATGAGTTGGTCTCGCGGCGAACGACAGCCACTGTACTGACGCATTGCAACGCAAACACGTAGAACACCATGAGCGTGATGCCCACCCTCGGACGGTACAGCGTCAGGCCTTCAGCCGTCTTCTGCGCCTGCAGCACTCCGGCCAGATTGCGCACCCCACCTTCATCTTCAGGCGCCTCGCCTCCCACGTTGTAAACCATCGACATGGTGCTCACGAAAACCTCTCGAGCCGCGAACGATGCGACGATTCCGATGCCAATCTTCCAATCAAAGCCAAGAGGTGCGATGACGGGCTCGATCAAATGTCCCATCCTGCCTGCGTAGCTGCGTCGGAGCTGCTCACCTGCCTCTTCCTTGTCGATGGAGTCCAATGCCGCTGCTCTGGCTTCTTCGAGCGCGGGCGTGTCACCCGGCATCGCACGGGCTTCGGCGCGCCTGGAGTCAAACCCGGCATGCACGGCGGGATCCTTCGGATACGTCGCCAGGAACCAAAGCAGGATGTTGATGCCCAGAATCACCGTGCCAGCCCGACGCAGAAAGAGCTTTGATCTTTCCCACATGTTCCGCAGGACGGTTTTGAGGACCGGACGCTTGTAGGGGGGAAGCTCCAGGATGAGCATCGGGGTGGGGCCTTTCAGCAAAGTCTTCTTGAACAACCAGGCCATCAGGAGCGCCACGACGATTCCAAGCAGATACATCCCAAGCATCACCAGTCCCGGGAGTTTGAAGATGGCGAGGAGCGTGATGTTGGGAATGCAGGCTGCGATGAGCAGCGTGTAAACAGGAAGGCGAGCGGAACAGCTCATCAACGGAGCCACGAGGATGGTCACAAGCCGATCCTTCGAGCTTTCGATTGTGCGTGTGGCCATGATGCCCGGAATGGCACAGGCGAAGGAGCTCAGCATCGGAATGAAGCTCTTTCCGTGCAG
>VHDG01000480.1 GCA_016871475.1 Verrucomicrobiota bacterium | reverse complement strand
TCCGTTGCGCCCGGCGTAGCGAGAGTGAAAACCGCGCAGTGCCTTCTCCGCCTCCGCCGTCCAATCAGGACGGTCCGTCGAGCCCGAGAAACGGAAGCCCGTGGGCAGCAGCACCGCCCGCGCCGCGACATAACGCGCGGCCTGATGATAGCGCTCGACCAAACCCGGATTCATCGGCATCGCCTCGCCCACGTTGGCAAAACCCTCGCCGCCGACGCTGTCCGGAGCGAACTCACCCGCGATGGTCGGACGCATGTCGATGCCCGTGAGATCGCGCACCGCGTTGTCATACCCGGCATGGGTCAGACGCCGCAGCATCACTGGTCCCGGATCGCCCGCCTGCGCCGCCGCGCTCGTTTCCAAGGCGGTGTTGACCCAGCCAATCAAGAGTTCCCGCTCGGCATCGCTGGGTTGCGGAGCCTTCTTTGGCGGCATGTCATGCTCGATCAGGCGCTCGAGGATGTCGGCCAGCACCCTCGGCTTGGCGAGGATAGCGTCCGCGGTGCCGAAGCTCGTCAGATCGAGATCGTTATCCTTCGGCTCCTTTCCGTGACACTTGCCGCAAGTCTTGACCATCAACGGCTGAATCCGCCCGGCATACGACTCGGCCAACTCGCCCGCCGCTGCGCTGAAAGCGAGAGAGACCAGCAGGGTGAATGATGCGAGGAGTCTCATGGCTGAGCCTCCTTCGTTGGCAACCACTCACGCCAGCCGAGGATGTGCTCGCGCATCATCCGCTCGCAGACCGCCGGGGACTGGGTGCGGAAACACTCCAGCAGACCGCAGTGCGTGGACACAGTCTCCTCACGCGTGCCGTGAGTCTGAATCTGCTTCGAGCGATGCAGCCGCCCGAGCCAAAGCTCCAGTTCGCGGCGCAACGACCGCCACAGCTTCAGCAGCCGCGCATGGCCACACGCCTCCAGAATGATCTCATGAAAATCGAGGTCGAGAATGCGCGCACGAAGACAGGCTAAAGTTTGGTCAGAACGAGGGCGGGATGTGGAGATTGGTTTCATTCGGTATACCGTAAACTGCGACAAGACGGTATCGCAGGCAGTGCGGTCATGCCTTCATTTCGGTGATCTGTTTGGTCGCAATGCCGATCGGGCGATCGAGCGGGACACCAGCGCAGGACAGCAGCGTGGTGAGCAGGTCGCCCTGGTTGCCTTGGATGTTGGACAGGAATAGGCCGGTCTTGAGTGAGCCGCCGCCCTTTCCGGCGATGATAAACGGGAGGTTGTCGCGCTTGTGTTTGTCGCCGTCCTCCAGGCCCGAGCCCCACAGCATGATGCTGTGATCGAGCAGGGTGCCATCGCCCTCCTTGAGGGCGTGCATCTTCTTCACCATGTAGGCGAATTGATCGACGTTCAGTTTGTTGATGGCTGCCACCTTGCGGATCATTTCCTGATCGGCGCCGTAATGCGTCTGCGAATGGTGCTGGTCGGAGAACCCCAGCTCGGGATAGGAAGCGCCGTTGGGCCGGGAACTGATGTAGGTGCTGACGCGCGTGGTGTCGGTCTGGAAGGCGAGGATGGTCAGGTCGCACATGACCTGCATGTATTCACTGCGCTTGTCGCCCTCGGGTATCTTCACCTCGATGGGCGCCGAATCGGTGGCGTGGCGTTGGGAGGGAGCGACACCGTTCTTCTCCAGAGCCGCCTGCTGTTGACGGGTTTCGATGGCGGCGATGCGGCGTTCAACCGAGCGCACACTGTCGAGGTATTCGTCGAGCTTTTGCTGATCCCCCCTGGCCAGGTTGCGGCGGAGGTCACGGGCGCCGCCGAGCACCCGGTCGAGCATCTGGCGGTCCAGCGGGTTGGCTTGCGTGACCTTGCCTTCCTTTCCGCGTTTGCCGAAAAGCCGGTTCAACACATTGCGGGGATCGGTCTCGGCCGGCACGGGTTGCGTGGGCGATCGGTAGCTGCAGTGATTGTAGTATCCCTCATGCAGGCCTTCCTGATTCTCCTTCCAAGTCTGGGGCATGGTGGCCAGCTCGAGCGACGGGAGCAAGGTCTGGGCGCCGACGTAGTTGGCCATGATCTGGTCGGCCGAAATGGAGATGTTGATGCGGTCGCGCGAATCGGCGTCGGGCAGCCGCGCGGTGAGCCAGGTGGACAACTCCAGCGCGTGCGGGGCACCGGGGAACGGCGCGTTGGACACGCCCGAGATGCCCTTCATCATGAGGCATTGATCCATGAGCGGTTGCAACGACCGGATGATGGGCGGCGCCGCGCTGAGGAACTCCTCCTGACTCTTGGGCCAGAACTGGTTCATGATCACACCGTGCGGCATATACATGAATGCCAGACGCACCGGCGGCCTGGTGGGAATCGCGCCAGCCGCCCAGCCGAAGGAATCAAAGAACGGCAGCGCGAGGGAAACGCCCACTCCTTTCAGGAAGGTGCGGCGATCAACAAGAGATGGTTGACTCATGGTGTTCATAGTTGTGTTCTGCTGGTTTGGAAAATTGTTCATTCTTCGACTCGACGATGGGTAAACAGGTAACTGGCGACGACTTCGGTGATGATCGTCCTTACCCGGTATTCGTCTCCGGCAACCCGGGCCATCAATTGGTCGATGACGACTTCATCGTAGCCTTCCAACTGTCGCCCGAGCGCGTGAGCCATGAGCCGTTCGGTCAGGTTCCGGGCCAAGTCGGACTCTCGCCCGGCCAGGATGCGCTTCAATTCCGCTGGGTTGGAGAAGGCTGCTCCGGTGGGCAGTCTTCCTGCCGAGTCGATCGCGACCCCGGCTTCATTCTTGTCACGCCAGCGGCCGATGGCGTCGAAGTTCTCCAGACCGAAACCGATCGGGTCGAGAACGCGATGGCAGTTTGCGCAAGCGGGATCTTTCGTGTGGAGTTCGGTCCGTTGCCGCAGGGTCAAGCCCTCCACGCTTTTTGGTTCCTGCGCGTCGAGTTCGGGAACGTCGGGCGGGGGAGGGGGCACGCGTTCACCCAGGATCTGTTCAAGCACCCACACGCCCCGTCGAACGGGGCTGGTCCGGGTGGGGAACGACGTCGCCGCCAGCGTGGCCGGCATGCCGAGGATGCCGCCCCGACTGGGGTCCTTCAGTTTAACCCGGCGCATTCGGGAACCATCAATGGTTGACCCGAGGCCGTATAACTCGGCAAGCGGCTCGTTGAGGAAGGTGTAGTCGCTGTCCACAAACCGGATAGCCCGTTGGTTCTCGCGCACGATGCTTTCGAAGAACAAGCGGGCTTCATTCATCATTGCCTGCCGCAACACCGGCGTCATTTGGGGAAACAGGCGAGGGTCGAAAACCTGGCGTTCGAGATCATTCACGCGCAGCCACTGGGCGCCGAATCCGTCGAACAGGGCTCTAGCGCGAGGGTGGAGCAAGAGCCGATTCACCTGGGCCCGCAGGGTCTTGGGCTGCTGCAGCTCGCCCTTGTCGGCCACGGAGCACAACTCGGCGTCGGGGGGCGCTGACCACAAGAGATAGGAGAGTCGCGCAGCCAGATGGTGATCGTCCAATTGGACAACCTTTTCGTCGGGGTGGACCGCTCCTGCGGGCGCGATGAAGAGGAACTGTGGCGAGACCAGGATCGCTTTGAGCATCAAGCTCAGCGACGCCGTGTAGTCCAGCTCCTTCCCGCGGGCGAGGTCGAAGACGTCCACGAGGATGTCCAGTTCTGCCTCGGTGGGCGGTCGGCGGTAGGCCTCGCGGGCCAGGGAGAGCGCGACCTGGCGTGCGGCCTTGCGCAGATCGGCACCCGCGGGTGGCTTTCTGCCAAACAGCCTCTTCTGGACTTTGGTCGGCGCCTTGCCTTCCGGCGCGACGACTTGCCCCACAACATCGTTGGCGATTTCGAGGAACAGTTCCGATTGGAGCGGGGAGATCGAGTTGAGGTAGCCCTCCCCGACGACTTCATCCGGAAGGCTGTCGGCGATCGACGTGTTCACCCCGTAGAGATCATGCAGCGTATTGGCGTATTCGACCTTGGACAGTCGGCGCATCACGAACGGGCCTGGATTTTTTG
>VHDG01000479.1 GCA_016871475.1 Verrucomicrobiota bacterium | reverse complement strand
GCAGGCCGGCGGACTGGAGATCGTGCGCGCTGCCCATGGTGGTGTGAAAGACGCGAGCTTGCTTGCCGTCACTGGTCTGCCAGTTCTTGAACCACGCGACGGGCAGCGGTTCCAGTTTGGGATTGGGCGGATCGTCGTGTTTCCGCCCCAGGAGCGCCCGCCCCCAGACCAGGGCCGTGCAGTTCGTCGGCAGGCCAGTTCCTTCCTTGTAGGTTCGGTACACATCCGACTTACCCCAGATGTCGCTCACGCCGGTAAGAATGGGATGTTCCTTCTGCTCAGCGACAATGATGCCGCGCGTGGAGTCAGCCTGCCAGTTGCCGTGGTGATTTAGAAAAGTGCCGCCCAGGATATCCTCGCCCCAGCGAACTTGCTTGCCGTTCATCTTGTAAGGCAGCGCAGCGTGAAAGCCGTGGTTGGCGGTCCGAATCGCGAGAAAGGGTTTGCCCGAATCGATATACTTTACGATGAGCTCGCGTTCCGCCATGGGCAGCGTGAGGAGGCGGGGAAAGAAAACGACGAGGTCAGCGCTGGCGAGATGTTCGAGACCGGGAATGTGGTGCTCTTTGAACTCCTTACCCTTCTCGGGATAGACCGGCATGGTGGGATCAACTTCGCCCTTGTCGTTGACGGCGAAGAGCACCGTGCTGTCGAAGCCGTGATGCGTGCTGAGAATCTTCGCCATCATCGGCATCGATTCTTCGCTGCGATACTCCTGGTCCGCGGCAATGAGCACGACGCGCTTGCCTTTGCCGGGGCCTTTGCCGCCCGGGTAAGTCAGCCATTGCTCAGGGGGTGCAGCATGGGATACGGCGCAGGCCGCAACGAGGGTGACGAAACTGAAGAGGAAACGGAGTCGTCTTGTCATGGGCTGATGCACAGAGCGTTAGTTTTTTGGAATCTCGTTGACTGTGTAGTAGGCCTTCTTGTGGAGAAGACGCTGACCGTCCGGTGTCGTGATCGGACCGAGATCGAAGTCGTGAATGTGGTCCTCGGTGATCTTCTCCAGGTGAATCATCACGGACAAGCCATCCGCCGACGGAACCGCGCGAGTCACGCGGGCCGTGGTCTGGTCAACCTCGGGACTGCCGTAGCCCGCGGAATAAACGTGGGTGTAGGTGGTGATTTGGTAGGACTTTGGTTGAGCTGCGACTTCGCGGTCCACGGGCTTGGTGAAGTTGATCAGGAAACCGTCCTTCCGAATGTTGATTTCCTTGATCTCGAACGGGACGACGCCATTCCAATCGATGCGCTGGATGGCGAAGGGTTCCGTTCCGCGCACAGGCCATTGCCGGCTGGTGGTGAAGCCGCCCGCGAACAGTTGTCCCTTGGGCGAGAACTCCACGTTCATGATCCCGGTGGACAGCCCTTCGCGGAAGGGATAACACGCGCCCTGCCACACGCCGTTGATCTGCTCGGTCGTCACGCGCACGATCAGGCTCAGGCTGTAATCGCCCAGGAAGAGCTGGTTCTCGAACGGACCGAACTTTCCGCCGGTTTGATCGAGCCGGAAGCCGGAGATGGACCGGCCCATTTTGATGTAGGGAAACTTCACCGCCGGCGGCACGAGTTCCTTGACGCGTTTCTTTTCGACGCCCAGGCGCGAGTCGCTTTTGGGTTCAACTTCCGGAGCTTTCATGCCCGGGACGAACGGATACCAGTTGTAACTCGCCGGATGTCCGAGAAAGCCGCCTTCCTTAAGGTGCTTGAGCGAACAGCATCCGTTCCACGGTCCCTGACTCTCAGTCACGAACATCGCTCCCGCCGCATTTGCAGCCACGCCGCCGGGGCTGCGGAGCCCGCTGCAGACGGGGATCATCTTTCCCTGCGGCGTGACCTTCACGGCCCAGCCGCGAAAGAGATTGTGTGATTCGTAGGAACTGCTGAGGCCCAGTGCCACCCAGATGTTGCCTTCGGGATCGGGCTTGGAGCCAAAAGCGAACTCGTGGTACTCCCCATAGCCCCAGTTGCTCGTCAGCGTGTCGTAACGATCCGCGACATCATCACCGTTGACGTCGGAGATGCGGGTGACTTCGCCCCAGGTGGTGGCCGTCATCGCGCCGTTTCTCCACGAGAGCGCGAAGATTTCGTCCTGGCCGCTGGCGAACAGATGATATTCCGGCTTCGGTGGGGTCTCGAACGCGCCCTTGATGAAATAGATGTCGCCCCGCCGTGTGCCGACCGCGAGCCGGCCGTCGGGAAGGACTTCAAAACTGCCCGGCCGCATCGGCACCCCAGCGGGGATCGGGATGTTGACGATTGGATAATACTTTGCTTCCTCCGCAGCCGTGCCCCACATCACGCCTAACTCCTCCTCGGCGTGCAGAATTGTTGTGAGAGACAAGGCCAGGAGTGAGAGGAGCCAGCGAGGTGCTACCATTGGTATTCGAGTGTGAGTGTGGAGCGGCCTTTCGGCACGGTCAGAGGAATCAACACCTCGCCGTTGTCGCCGTCGCGCACGATGGCCTTGTGATCGCTGGCGATGCGCAACTGTAGTTTATCGATGATGAGCTGGCGTTCAGATTGCGTGACAATCTTTTTGCCCGCCGCTGCGCGAAAATAGAATGGGGACTGCTCGACGGACGCAGCCAAACGAATCGTGCGCGTGAAGTAAGGCTTGCCCTCCCGGTCGCGGACATCCTCGAAGAAATCTTCCACCGCGATGTCACCGTAGTCGTACAGCAATGTGGGACGGCGAGCGGCATCCAGATGATACCCCCGGAATTGGTAGCCGTGGTCCTGCGGGAACAGGTGGTTGGCTTTCCCTTTGTAGGGCCAATGGTCGTCCAGAGACTTCAGCCGGTGGAAAGGAATACCAGGCGGAAACGAGATCGAGTCCGTCCCGCGCGGGCGGAAGGAGCCTGAGTCCACGCTGGCGAACTCACCCTTCCAAAGCTGGCGCAGCGCCATCTCGCCGGCATCGAACGCGAGATGGATGCGCTCAGGATAACCCACTCCGATGCCGCGATACCCGACGGGACTTTGGCCTCGGCACATTTCCGTCACGTCGCCTACGCGAAGCTCGTTCGACTGTCGCGACAACCCAACCGGCTTCTTCGCGCGCGGTCCATCCTCCAAATACGTCCAGAGCGCCTCAATTTGCTGGCCCGCATCGCCGCCCAGAATATCAGCACGCGCGGCCACGCCGTCCGGCCAATAGGTGGGCATGATGACTGTGGGATGAAAGCGCGAAGGCTCACGTAGATAGAGGTGAAACCAGTTCTTCTTGAGACGACCGGTGAGCTGCGCGAGGTCGAGCGCACTCACTTCGCCCGACTTCTGGCCGTTGAATTCATGGCAGGCGATGCAACTTAGCCCACCAGAGCCGACCATCTCGTGCCCGGCCTTTTTGGAATCCTCCGCGCTGGCCACTTGGGGAACGCCCGCCGACTCGAGCGTGTCGACCTTGCCGAACAGCTCCACGAGGTGGCCAACGTTCGCCTCCCCAAACTGCGGCATGGCGGCATCCATGTAATCCCGCTGCCGTTTCCCGCGCAGCAGCACTTCGGCGAGCCAATGCGTGGTCAGCTTCGCTCCGACGTGAGTCAGCGGCGGCGGCAACCGCCCCTGATCCCCGAGCGACGGCTGAGTGCTGGTGAAGAGCGCATGGCGATCGGGTGCGATCCCTCCGACCCCTGTGCGCTCGTGACACGCGATGCAGTTGAACGTGACGAGCGTTTTGTTGATCCGTTGCGGGTCGTCGAGTTGTGGGTGTTCAGCCCGAGGCAGCGCCTGGGTGATCCAGCTGCGTTGTTCGGCATTCAGATCGAAGCGCGGCCACGGCCCACTGGCTTCGCTCAAGCATCCGCGGCTGGCGTTAAGCTTCGCCAGAGCGAGACCGGGTTTGGCCGGCACTTTGAGGTCATCGTGGCAACTCGCGCAGCCAAGCTGTCCAAATCGTTCCCTACCTCGCCCAGCCAGTCCTGAATCGACCGTGAGCGGCTCGAATGCCGGAATGGGTTCCTTGGAAACCGAGAGCATGTCGGCGGGAATCGGACCTCTCGGCA
>VHDG01000478.1 GCA_016871475.1 Verrucomicrobiota bacterium | reverse complement strand
AGGTGAGGTACTGAAGCACAGTATTCTTCGAGGATCCGCATGATCCCGTCCGCTTCCGCGTTGTTCTTTGCAATCATGCACAGAGGAGAGAATGCATCCTCGTACAGAGTGGCCTGGTGCCTGGAATGAATCCTCTGCATGAGAGCCGGCATATCGGAAAGCACCCGGGCGAAAAGCTCGAAATGCGATTCTGTACACCGAGCATTCCAGTCCCCGCAGGGCTTGAAGTCATCGCCTTCGCGCACGTAGATCTCGCGCTCAACAAGGCCGAGATAATCCGGCCAGATCGAGAGGCGCGCGCGCGCCAGGGTTTCCATCAACCCGGGCAGATCCCGGCCCGTATTGATCATCCACTTCACACCCTGCCGTTGCAGCTGGGCCAGCTTGAGCTCGAGGGCTGCGGGAATGGGTGGGATCTCGGAATCGGAGTGAACCGTTCCGTCGAAGTCAGTAGATATGAGCTTTATCGGGAGTGACATTTCTTGCGCGGCCGCAACAATCGTGGCATATCGACCAAAGTCAAGTGACCCTGCAGGAACAATACGACGACGCGATGTTCGACTACTCCACCGGCAGCTACGATGAAGCCATCACAAAGCTGCTTGGGATGTTGTCGGCCGACCCGTTGCATTTCGATGCCCGGTGCGCTCTGTCGATGTGCTACTACCGGAAGGGCGAATACCCCCGGGCTATCGAGGAGGGCAAGAAAGCCGAGACCCAGCGTCCGAAGGAACAGCTGGTGCACACGAACCTGTCGCTCTTCTACATGAAGGCGGGAGACAAGAAGACGGCGGAGCATCACGGCTTGCAGGCTCGGATTGCCGGCTGGCGCGACAACATGGCGCCGCCGGGTGCGACACCTGCACCTCAGGAGGATCCAGAGCTTTCCCTGGCACAACCCAAGCCTCCGCCTGTCAAACTTCCCCCTGCGCTGGCGAATGCACCCTGGAAGAAGAAGCCCGGGTTGAGTTCATCGAAGCCCGCCGCAGGTGATTCCACCGACACCGGTAACCCCACACCCCCAGACAAGACATCATGAAATCCGCGTACGAACTCGCCATGGAGCGGCTGAACAAGTCGCAGCCGCCGGTGAAACTGTCCGAGAAGCAGAAGCAGGACCTTGCGGAATTGGATTCCAGATACGCGGCCAAGATCGCTGAACGTGAGATCTTCCTGAAGGGGGAGATCGCCAAGGCGGCTTCGAAGGGGGCATTCGAGGAGATCGAGCAGCTGGAGAAGCAGCTGCACACCCATCGGAAGTCGATGCAGGCTGAGCTCGAGGAAAAAAAGGAAGCGGTGCGCGCCAACGCTTCGAAGTCGAAGGGCTGAACAGGATGGTGGGTCTTGATTTCTTCTCCAGGGCGGGCTGGAGCAGGAATGGCCGACCGTGTTCCTTGAACCGAAGATGAGCACTGAACCCAACCGTCCATCGCGATCTGGTCCTAATCCATTGCACTGGATAATGGGTGCGATGTTGGTTCTGAATGTCGCAGCCGTCCTTTACTGGGCACGGCCAAGGGATGCCTCAGGGCGTCTCACTGAGCCCCAGTCCCCCCTTGTGGTCACACAGTATGTGGAGAAGGTGGTCGCTGGAGAACGCGCATCGGGCCTTCCTCCGTCATCGGCGGAGGCGTTCCATTGGTCGCACCTGGAGGCTGCCGAATACCGTGACTACATCGTGCGGCTTCGCAAGATCGGCTGCCCGGAGCAGACGATTCGAGATCTGGTGATCGCTGACGTGGACAAACTTTTCGCCGCGCGGATGCGGAGCATTGTTCCGTGGCGTGCGACGCCGGCCTATTGGGAGTCGGAGGATGCTGATCTGGCGAACAACCACGACGCCCGCCAGTGGGAGCGCAAGGAGCGGGAGATTGAGCGCGAGAAAGCGAGGATCCTAAAGGAGCTTCTTGGAGTTGATCTGGCTGCGGAGCGGATGCGAGTGAAGGGGCAGGTGGACAAGATGGATCGTCGCCTCGCCTTTCTGCCGGAGGAGAAGCGATCCGAGCTCAGGACCTTGCTTGAGACCTGGGAGGATCAGGAGCAAACCATCCGGGAGAGGTCGTGGGATTCCGGACAGGCCCTGACTGAGTCCGAGCGCACCCAGCTCCGAACACTGCGTGAGCAGAAGGAACTGGGGATCGGGAGTGTGCTCAGTCCTGAGCAGAAGGAGCTTTTCGATCTATGGATGTCTCCCACAGCGGAGTCCTTGCGACACGACCTTTATGGCATGGGCACCAGCGAGCAGGAGTTCCGGGATCTCTATGAATTGCGGCGCGAGTTCGACCAGCAATGGCCGAGGGATGAGATTGACGTGTCGGATGAGAATACTCTCCGTGCGTGGGGGCAGGCGTTGTTGGATTTGGAGGAGCAGATAAAGACCCGGCTGGGGGAGGAAAAGTTTTCGATGTATCAGCGGGGTCAGGACCATCAATTCCACGACCTGAGTGCGGTGGCGAGTCGCTTCAATCTTCCCCGGCACCGGGCGGCTGAAGCCTATGAGTATTTGCGGCTGGCGCGAATGGAGAAGCAACGGCTCGCTGATTCCGGCGCTTATTCGCCGGAGCAGTTGAGTGCGATCCATGCCCGGGTGGACGCTGAGGTCGAGCGCGCCCTCTCCGAGCTTCTCGGAGCGCCTGCTTTCGCCTTCCTCCGTGCCAATGGCAGACAGTGATCGCCTGGGAGCGCTGGCGTCCCGCCGGCATCTGGGCCGAGTGAGGAATGAGGAATGAGGAGTGGCGAATGATGAATGAGTTGAACTTCGACCGTGCTCCGGATTCCAGACGCGTATGCAGCAACCCAAGGCCCTCTCATTCCTTCTTCTTCTTTTCGCCCTCGGGTTTCTCAGGCTCGTCCGCCAAGGAGCGGGTCAACCTCAATTACGTCTGCAGGGATCCAACGGGCGCAATCCACTTTTCTTCGCCTAGCGTCCAGCCTCTCCCCTCGTAATCGAAGAGGCATGAACAGGGAATGGAAGATGGAAGATGGAACATTAAACCAAGAACCAAGAACCAAGAACCATCATCCCGCCGGTATGCCTGAAACTTCTCCGAATTTTAGACCAGCCAAAGAGTCCATAAGGGGGGACTCCCTTCCCAATCTTGGGCATCGTGCACGAATGACCCCGGGTTATACCGCTCTGCGGTGTTGATCCGGACCTGAGTTATGCAGAACGATTGCCCCGGTTCACGAGCCTGTGGTCAGGATGGAATGAAACATCCGATCACACCCGGCAGCGGACAATCTCGAGATTGTTTTCGTTCGCTCGGCCAGATCGTTGGGAGCACTTGATTATTGTTGAATGAGAAATGCGTGTTCATTGATCGGAGCTTGGCACCGGGCGATGCCCGTGGTGCCACTCGCTGTATTGATCCTTACCCTGTCGATGCCTGAAGGGGCAGGCGCGAGACCTCCGGCTCATCCTTCCTTCGAGAAAAAGATCCTACCGATGATCAAGAACTATTGCTTTGATTGTCATGGTGACGGAATGGACAAAGGGCATCTGAACCTGGATGCCTATACCAACTCGGTGGCAATTCAGCAGAACCGGAAAGCCTGGGAGAATATTCTCCTCAACATCCGGGCATCGCACATGCCGCCTGCCAAGAAAAAGAACCAGCCCTCCCCGGATGAGCGAGCCATGATGGTTCGGTGGATCGAAGACGAGCTGTTTCCCGTGGATTGCAACAATCCAGACCCCGGCCGGGTTACCATTCGCCGGCTGAACCGCGTGGAATACAACCACACCTTACGTGATTTGCTGGGTGTGGATTTCAAACCCGCCGAGGACTTTCCCCAGGACGATGTGGGGCATGGCTTCGACAACATCGGCGATGTTTTGTCGATGCCGCCTGTGTTGTTGGAGAAATACGTCGCTGCGGCCGAACAGGCCCTGGACCAGGCCATTGTCACGGAGGATCTCTCCCGGAAGCGGTCCTGGCGTTATGATCTGGAGAATCTGGACGCCACCGCACCTGTTGAACCGCGCGGAGGCGGGACCTGGTTTGGCTTG
>VHDG01000477.1 GCA_016871475.1 Verrucomicrobiota bacterium | reverse complement strand
CGCTGATCCAAAGCAGCTGGCTCGATCCCCGCAAGATCCGCGAGATGACCATCGTAGGATCCAAGCGCATGATCGTGTATGACGACGTCGCGACCTTGGAGAAGATCAAAGTCTTCGACGCCCGGGTCGAGACACCGCCGCATTACGATACCTTTGCCGAGTTCCACTACTCCTACCACTACGGGGACATGCATGCCCCCTACGTCAAACAGGAGGAGCCATTGCGTGTGCAATGCCAGCATTTCGCTGACTGCATTCGCGAGGGCAAAACCCCCACCACTTCCGGAGTAAAAGGAATGCAGGTGGTAAAAATCCTCGAGGCAGCCTCGATGTCACTCAACCAGGGCGGCGGGGAGGTAAGGCTGGACAGCCTGCCGAAAAACCTTTCCGAGTCCGACCCCAAGTCCGACAAGTAATCAGGCAGGGCGAAGCCAGAGTGCGGCAACTCCTGATGCTGCCTCCACCTCTTTATGCAAGACTCCTACATGCGGATTGCCCCAAGCGTAAAAATGGGGAAGGACGTCCGAGTGTTCGCGTTCGTCAACCTCTACGGATGCGAGATCGGTGATGAAACCAAGATCGGCACCTTCGTGGAGATCCAGAAAGGCGCAAAGATTGGCAAGCGCTGCAAGATCTCGAGCCACACTTTTATTTGCGAGGGAGTTACCATCGAGGACTACGTTTTTGTGGGTCACAGCGTCACCTTCATCAACGATGTGATGCCGCTCGCCGCCAACCCGGACGGCTCCCTCCAGACAGAGGCAGACTGGGAGTGCAAGCCGACCCTGGTCAAGAAAGGGGCCTCCATCGGTTCAGGCGCGACTTTGCTGTGCGGAATCACCGTTGGAGAAGGTGCGATTGTCGGAGCAGGCAGCGTGGTCACTAAAGACGTGCCCCCGTACGCTGTGGTCGCCGGAAACCCCGCCAGAGTTCTGAGAACTTTATCGCCCGCCGCCAAGAGCTGACCCCATGGTGCGGAACATCGACCGATGTTGCTACCGGATGACAACCCTTCGACCCCCAAGCCAATCGGACCGCCACGGTCAAACGGCGAAGCCGGAGTGCCGAGCAGGCCATGGGTGATCAACGCGAGGGAGACCACGATGAGCTCTTCGGCTGAAGCGGCCCAAATCGTTGACCCAAGGGCAGACTCCTCGTGGGATGCCTCGCTCGAAACGCTCCCGGGTGCCACTGTTTTCCACTCCACAGCCTGGTTCCGGGTTCTCACAGCGAGTTATGGGCATCGACCCTTCTTTCTCAGACTGCGCACTCCCGAGGGTGAACTCGCCGTTCTTCCACTCGCAGAGGTTCGAAGCTGGCTGACAGGGCTTAGAGGAATCAGCCTCCCATTTACAGATCTCTGTCCACCTCTCGGCGCCTCAAACTTGTTCCCCTCGCTCTTGGAGAAGGCGCTGGCCCTGGCCAGGGAACACCGATGGAAGTATCTGGAATTACGCGACCTGCAAGGAAACCCATTCTCTTCACCGCCCTCCATCTGCTACACAGGCCATCAGGCAGATCTCCAGCCATCCAAGGAACAGCTGCTCGCCAACCTTAAGAGCGCTGTCAGGACGGCTCTCAGGAAGGCAGAGAAGAGTGGCGTGGACGTCCGAGTCGGGGATCGGAAGGAGGACGTTCAAAATTACTTTGAGCTGCACTGCCGCACACGACGCAAGCACGGTGTGCCGCCCCAACCGTGGAGGTTCTTCCACCATCTGCACGAGGAGTTGTTCCGGCAGGGGAAAGGGTTTGTGGTCACTGCCTGGAGGGGTGAACAGGCAATTGCTGCATCGATTTTTGTGCATTCCTACGGTCATGCGGTCTATAAGTTCGGAGCGTCGGACGAACGTTATTTGGAATGCCGTGCACCGACCCTGGTCATGTGGAACGGAATGCTGGAGTGCAAACGCTTGGGCTGCACGGTTCTTCACATGGGTCGGACGTCTCCCTCCAACGAGGGGCTGAGCCGATTCAAGGCCGGTTTCGGGGCAATCGAAACCCCGGTTTCCTACTTTCGGCTTAACCCCAAAGACGCGTCCGTCGATAAAATGACTGATATGGCAGTGGGACCGCTAAACAGATTGATCGGCCTCGCTCCTTCCTGGCTCGCCCGGAAGGCGGGAGAGGTTTTGTATCCACACATGTCGTGAGCGTGAAATCAAACACCTGAGATACTGCCACCAGACTTTCCCAAAAACTTGTGAACTCTCAACACTCGAGAACCCCGACACGCTCCCCATCGCCACCCCCACCGGCAGGGCTGAGCATCGACCTCAATGACATTTTTTACGTCTTCTTCCGCCGCTGGAAGATGATTCTTCTGATCGGCTTGTTGAGTATCCCAGCAGCCATCTACTGCTACTTCAAGTTCCCTCCCATGTACACCTCCGAGGCGAAGGTCATGGTGAGATACGTCCAGGATCGACGCTCCATTGCACCAGGGACGACCGACTCCAGTATCATGTCCACGGACAGCCGGGGCGACAACATCATGAACTCCCAGTTGATGATCTTCCAGAGCTTCGACCTTGCGTTGGCAGTGGCCGACAAGATCGGCCCGGACAAGATCCTCGCGGTGCTTGGCGGAGGAACGAACCGTTACGCAGCAGCTGGGGCTTTGGCACGGGGCACCCGGGTGGATAACCCCAAGAAAAGCAATATCATCATAGTCTCAGTGAGCCATCCCGATCCCACCGTCGTTCAGCCTGCCCTCCAAACCCTGCTCGATTCATATGTGGAGAAACACGTAGAGATCTACCAGAACAAGGGAGTGATCGAAGACTTGCAGCGACGTCAGCGCGACCTGCTCCGCACCGCGCTCATTGATACCGAGACACAGCTCATCAACATTCAGACGAACTCGGGCATCCTCTCGATCGAAGACAGCCGTCGTTCCCTAAGCACTCAGATCTCACGGCTCGAAGATGAGATCACCACCACGGAAATCAACCTCGCGGGGGCGCGGGTTCTGAAAGCCCAGCTCGAGAGGACCTCCGGCAGGACCGCTGACACGAACCAGGTGGACTCGACAAACGCGCCATCGAATGCCGCTGCGCAGGCATCAACCCCGGTTGTGGCTCCCACCAACACTCAACCCGTGACGCCGGCCGCAGACCTCCATCCCAGCGACAAGGTGGATGCGCTGGCTGCGCTGGATACCGAGCTTGAAACTTTAACGAAGCTCGAGAAGCAGCAACTCCGGCAATACACCGAAATCCACCCGGGGGTGAAACGAACCCAACGCCTCCTGAAGGAGACACAGACACAGATAGAAAAGATGGAGTCAGAGAATGTAGGGCTTCGCGCTCAGGTCCAAAAGAGTGCCGCCGATCGGCTGCGTCCACCGACCACTGCAGGTTCAACCGGTGGGGCTGCACTCGCATCGGTCCCGGCCTCGACAGGCGATCCGCTGCAGGATGCCATCTCCCGGATCGCAGTACTCGCGTCAACACGCATCGCGCTGAAAGCTCAGCATGACAAGCTTCAACTGTCGATTGGCGAGATCGTCAGTGCGGAACACAAGATTGCCCAGCTCCGCCGCACGAAGGAACTTCAGGAGAAGAGCTTCTCTTATTACCAGTCCGGGATGGATCAAGCCGCAGCGGACGAGGCATTGGGGCCGGGCAAGTTCACGGGAATTGAACGCGTGCAGAACCCGTCGTTGCCCGCGTCGAGCATTGAAGACCGGGTCAAGTATGTTGGAGGAAGTGCAGCCATTCCTTGGGTCCTCGCATTCCTGATTGCGTTTGCACTCGACCTCCTGCTCGATCAAAGCCTGCGAAAGCCATCGGATGTCGAACGCAGGTCCGGAGTGCCGTTGTTCATCTCGCTTCCCGATAGGCCTGCGATGGTGAAGGCATCCAAAGCCAACGAAGGGCGAAAAATCCTGCAGCTCGCCGCTGGGTCAGAGGACACGGGAGATGAACTTGGCACGGAGGCGGAATTGCCTGCTGTATTCAACGCCCCGCTGGAGGCGGAGCACGGCCTGGATGTTTACTTTGAAACGTTGC
>VHDG01000476.1 GCA_016871475.1 Verrucomicrobiota bacterium | reverse complement strand
CGCAAGAGCATCAAGCAAATGGCTGCTGGCCTACTGAATCGTTCCGGCTCAGACCAGACACCGGCTCACTATTACTCCACTCCCGGGCGTTCTCGAGGCTCGACTCTGGTCGCGGGATGGAGTAGCCGCGGTGAACTTTAAGAATGAGGACAGATCGGGTGTTGCACTGGCTGACGACGGGGGCTTGAGAAGTTTCCGTTCAGTGGAACTCGCGCGTTTCGAAGATCGAACGGCAAGACCAGGGATCTCCGCGATGCCCTGCATTGTAACCCAACGGATACCAACACTTGTGGTGTTCGTTCTTAAGAGCTCTCCTGAACAGGGGATCGGGCTGCTGCCATCGAAATGGCTGAACAATCGCTCCGACTGCAGCCCGGATTCCCCAAAGCTGAAGAGGTCTTTCGACGGCTTCAGAATCCCATCCGATAGGATCACCTACTGCCCGCCGCACACTTTCTGCGCTGAAGCATCAACAGTCCTCCGGCCGCCAGGCTCGGGGACGACTGCGATGTCGAGGAGCAGCTGACGTGATCCGATGTCTCCCGCCCAGGAGGCTGCCCCGCTGGACAGATCCACGGTGTACAATCCGGACCACGATTCTCCTGCCTTCACAAAGGAGGCATACGCGGTTCCCGTCGCTCCCGAGATGTCAAAACCGGTGGTATCGGTGATGTTCACCCCGAGCGAGCCCACTGTGTTGAGCGTTCCATTATTGGGTGGAATCTGGCGGACGAGCACGTCGAGAACTGAATCCATCACATACAAGGTGGTGGTCGTGGCACCTGCGAGGTTTTGTGTGTAAGCGGCCCCCACGGCTTGAGGGGGTTGCCCTTGGTTAACATCTCCCGCGGCATAGTTCAGCGGAAGGTCCGTCGCGGCCACGGCTCCTGTGACCGGGTGCAAACGCAGATTCTGCCCGTTGTCACTCACAAGCCGGATCCGATCCACGGTGGGGTTGAAGTCGAAACCGAAAGCATCTCCGGAGACGGCGGTTGCGAAGGGTCCGGATCCAACCGCTGTGGCCGCGCCGGTGCCGGCGTTGACCACATAGATTCGGCTGGACCTTCCCAATGCATACAGCTCGCCGGTCAAGGGTCTGAAATCAATTCCCACCAGTGTTTCGCCAGCGGACAGGCCGGTGACCTCCACGGACGCCGAAACCATTCCTGGGTTCGCGCTGTCGAAGGTGAGAACGCGGTTCTGGGCCGCCAGACCCACTATCGTTTCGGCCATCGTGGGAACCGCTCCTGCCATCAATGGAAGAGCGGAAGTTAAAGGAGGGAAGGTTCGGAGAATGGATGTATTGTTCACGGCAGTTATCGGTTGCTGGGGGCAGCCGACGTTCCTCCACCCCTGTAAACCCTTCCAGCGAGCGTTGAATTCGTCAGAGCTATGCCCGGTTCACTCTCCTCTACGAACGAGACGTCGGTTCGGATGCATGGGCTCGACTTCTTCCGTAGGGAAGCCTGCCCAGATGCTGAATCAGGAATCCGTGCAGGAACGTCTTCAGCGCCGTTCCCCATCGGCCATCGCCCGTCGGCACACCCGCCTGGCTCCAGTCGAAGTGTGCGAGCTCGACGGCTAGTTTCTTAACGGGCTCCGGAATCCGAACCCGGCTCCAATCGGGCGAGAGCCCCAGCAGATCCAACGCCTGGATCTCAAACCCAATCACTGTCTCTGAAGTCGCCGGAAAAGAGTCGAGGTGGCCCAACACGGCGATCATCAAATCATGGAACTCGGGTATGGGAGTGTCGCTCTCGGTCGCCAACTCGATGAACCCGGCGAAATAAGCCGCCTTCTCCAGCTTTCCGAGATCCGTTCTAAGACTGCCGTGCGTCCGAAGCAGTTCCATTTCTCGCAGAGTGTGCAAATCCGATCTTCGGCTCCTCGCAAATGTGAAGTCAGCCACGTGAAAGAGATCCAGCTTTCCACGAAAAGGAGACTTCGGACGTCGGGCTCCCTTGGCCACTGTCGCCACGCGCCCCTGCTCCGCGGTCAGCCAGTAGGCAATCAAACTGGTCTCGGTCAAAGGCCGTGTCCTTAGGATCACACCAACGGCCCGTTCATCGGACATGGCGGGCGTCCTTCCGGGTCCGGTGGAGAAGCGACAGCTTCATCGTCGACGCCAGCTTCCTGAGCAATCGGTTCTCCTCACGCTTCATGAGTTTGCGAGCTTCAGGCTCCAGATCATCGTGGCCCCGCAAGTGGAGAAGACCATGAATCACATACCGGGCCAGTTCCAACTGCCAGGCGCATCCATGCCTGCGAGCCTGAAGCACCGTATCGTCCAGGCAGATATACATTTCGCCATGAAACGGCGAACAGGAGGCACCCAGCTGGTTCGGATCGTCGCGATGATCGAACGTAAGGATGTCCGTGGATCCTTTGTGATTCAGGTATTGCCCGTTGATTTTCTCCATCTCCAGGCAGCCCACGAGGTGAATCCCAAGCTCCGCATCCTCCACACCCAGCTCCTGCAAGGTCCATCTCGCGACACGCCTCAGCTGCCGGGTGTCGACAGAACGGAGGGTCTGCCGGTTCTGAATGCTCAGGATCATTCCACCTGGGAGCGATGCGTTTCGTACGACGCAACAATCCTCTGCACCAATGGATGTCGCACCACATCACGACGCCCCAACTCCATGATGCCGATGCCCTCTGTGGTCCTCAAAGCCTGGAGAGCCTCCAGAAGACCGGACTTCTTGTTTCGAGGCAGGTCAGTCTGGGTTGGATCCCCGGTGATGACCGACTTGGATCCATAACCCAGCCGCGTCAGGAACATGAACATCTGCTCCGCGGTTGCGTTCTGCGCTTCATCCAGAACGATGAATGCCTGGTTGAGTGTGCGGCCCCGCATGTACGCCAGCGGTGCGATCTCGATAATCCCACGCTCCCGATACTTGAGAATATCCTCCGCCGGCAGCATATCGTGCAACGCGTCGAGCAGGGGACGAAGATAGGGGTCGATCTTTTCGTAAAGGTCTCCCGGCAGAAAGCCCAGTGCCTCTCCGGCTTCCACAGCAGGGCGGGTCAGAATCATCCGGCTGACCTTCTCCTCCTTGAGTGCCGACACCGCCATGGCCATCGCGAGGTAGGTCTTTCCCGTGCCTGCGGGTCCCACGCCGAACGTGACGTCGTGCGTGCGGATGCATTCGATATACTGCTTTTGGCCGAGGGTTTTTGGGCTGACGGGCGACTTCCGGTTCGAGACCCCCACTCGCTCCTGATAGAGGCCTTGAAGCGCTTCAACCCCCTCGTTCGCGGTGATGCTCAGCGCACTTGCGAACTCCCGGTTGCGAATCGTGGCCCCTCCCTTCATCGACGATTCAAGTGTCAGAAACATCTGTCGCACCTTGGCCACGTCGCCGGGTTCACCGTCCAGTTTGATGAATCCGTCGCGCGCGATGACCTTCACCCCCAGTGTGGATTCCACGGCGGCGAGGTTTTGCGGGTCGTTGTTGAACAGCTGTTGAACAGTGCGTGCGTTGTCGAAGTGCAGGGTTTCCGTTGCCATAACGTCTTTTGGAGTCAGCGACTCTCGGGCTCAAAGGTGTAGAATTTCCACTGGCTTTGGAAGTCCCGAGACGGCGGATGGCCCGACAAGCTCGAACGGATCATTTCCACGGGAATGGCATTCTCACGAAGGATCGCGTCGTGGAAGGCTCGGTGCGTCATTTTTCCCGACTCCACGAGTTCCTGTCGGAGCGCCCTGAACTGAAGTCCCCCCAGCATGTAGGCCGCCTGATAGAGCGGACCGTATGCTCCCAAGATGGATCTCCGCACCTCAGCAGCCGCATTGCGCGGTTCGTGGCCAACCTTCGTGATCAGGTAGTCCACCGCTTCCTGGGCGCTCATGCGTCCCATGTGGAAGTTCAGGGAGAACACGATGCGTGCACACCGGTGCGTGCGCCAGAAAAGCATCCCTACACGATCTTCGGCGGTTTTCGGAAAGCCGAGATCCCATAGCAGCATCTCCCAAT
The DNA here is from genome assembly GCA_016871475.1 of Verrucomicrobiota bacterium. GTDB lineage: Bacteria > Verrucomicrobiota > Verrucomicrobiia > Limisphaerales > UBA11320 > UBA11320. Next base: position 39 of record VHDG01000476.1, on the reverse strand, counting down.
ACAATGCCCAGCCTTCCACAAGGAACGGCGTGCGAAATA
>VHDG01000475.1 GCA_016871475.1 Verrucomicrobiota bacterium | reverse complement strand
CGATGACATAGGTGGTCAAAGCGATAGCACCGTTGAGGGCGATGTCTCCCGTGACGGACGTGTCGCCCAACGCCTGCCAGGTCGAGCCGTCGAGCGGGACGGCTACGGCGGCACCCGCTCCCCGTGCTACAGAGACTTCAGAACCAAAATTGCTTCCGGTATAGAAGCTGACCCATTCGAAGTCGTAAGTCCCAGCGGCATCGAACGTGACGTCGGCGGCCACTCGAAGGAACCCGGTGCCATCCTCCTGGACAATCACGTTGTCACCAGCGTCGAGGCCATTCTTGTTGCGATCGATGCGCAAGCGTCCACCATCATCCACTCCCAGATGGAAGGAGTAGGTGCCGGCGGCTGCGACCTGGATTTGGCCGCGGCCAACGACAGCGTAGGTCACCGATCCATCAGGGCTTCCAGGAACCTGGGCATCATGCGGCCAATCCCCGACCTCGCCGGCTGCGATATCCGCGACTGCCGTGCTGCCCTCCGTCTTGATGCTTTCCAGGGTGCCTGCGATCAGTTGATCCACTTTGGCGAGATTGTTCACCGTCACCGGAACGCGCTCGACATAAGTCAGAACGGGCGTCGCCCCTGAAGGCAGAAAGCCCATGAGATCAAACGTCGCAGGTGTCGGCTCCACGAACAGTGGAAAAGAACCCGTCTTTCCACCCAAAGCAGGGTGCGTGCCCACCGTGGTCAAATCCCCTACTTCCAGGTTATTGACCCGCTGGCCGAATCCGGTCAGGAGATCGTCGTCGTGCAGCGTGGAAACGAAACTGAGGTAAGGCACGGCAGCGAAGGTGTATCGTGTGACATCGGGTTCCGAGGCTGGTGTGCGGATTATCAAGTCCATGGCGGTAGTATCAAGCGGCCCCAATGGATCATCGCTGACCGTAAAGCCTGCTGCCTCCAGGCGGTCCTTCAGAATCGTCGCTCCGGTTCCGCCGGAGTTGGGTATGAAATACACTTGTTTTGTGGAACGGCCTTGTGTCAGCCACGCCACAGTACTATCGAAGACCTTCAGGAAGTCTTCGGAGATATTCTCGGAGGGAATCGTGTGATTCCAGTTCATCACGGCACGCCGGTCTGCAGCCACAGCACGGACTCCTACGAAAGAGACCTCTGACTTTCTTCCCCAGAAGGAGGGCCCCGGGAAACCGACAGGCAAGTCTGGGGAGTCGAAGTCGAGCTTTCCCCGACCTTCGGACACGTAACGGACTCCCTCGCCTTCCGTTTCGAATCCTTCTTGGTAGATCACGGCGGCTGGGAGTATCGTTGCAGTCCCGAGCAAGGCGCACGCAACGCTAGTGTGGAGGATCCATCCAGGGATCTTGAAGCTTGACCGAACCGGGTCGGCAAGCCGTTTAGAGGAGGCTGGCATAACGGATTATTCTTTCTGGTTGTTTGGGTTATGATTGCTCGTCCGAGCTTGAAGACAGCCTCGGTTGCCCTACTGCAGGCCTGACTCTTCGGGGAGCAGGTCCGGTCCTCGGCACACGCGCTTTTCACGTGCGATCGTGACCTCGCCATGCGTCTCGCATCGGCGACAAGCAATAGAGTTCCCGGGGAACTGCACTTTCTTCTCGAACGGGTTATACACATTAATAGCGGAAAACGCATCGGAATGCAATACCTAATTCCTGACACGAGTCGGAATAAGTGAGATGCGTCCTTGGCTCACGTTGATGATCAAGGCTTGGGGCAGGCGACCCTGGGAGCGCTGGCGTCCCGCCGGCACCAGGCCATCCGCAACTCAGAGGCCAGCGAGACGCCAGCGATCCCAGGGATTACGATTACGATTACGAGGGGACCGGGGGAGGGCAGGGAGACGAGGGACGAATGCGAGTCGAAAAATCTGAGATGCACTCCACCGGGCGTAAGAACCTGATTTGCGATTGGAAAGGATCTGCAGCAGGGTAGCCTACGTGCATGTCCCCGTATCCGCTGATTCGACGTCTCATCGTCAAGAGCTTCGTCGGGGTCGTTGTGCTGTTCGCTGCTAGTTTCGCGCAGGTTCCATCGGGAATCGCGGCGTCCGTCCCACCTGCTGGGATCCATCGAGAGCTTTATCTGGGACTTGACCCGACCGTGTTCGGGCTTGGAGCTTTGACCCAACATCCTCCATTTCTCGCCTCACACCCGAGCACCGTGCGCATCCTCACCGCGTTCGAAACCGAGCTGAATCTCACGAACCACTATGGGCAAAGGCTCCGAGCCTACCTCCTCCCACCCGTCACCGGGGACTACACTTTCTGGCTGGCTAGCGACGACCTCTCGGAGCTCTATCTGAGCAAGGACGAAGATCCGGAACAGAAGCAGCGAATCGCCTTCGTGGATCCCCGGAGCCAACCTCGCGCTTGGACAACTCATCTCGGACAGGAATCGGTGCCGATCCGACTCGAGGCGGGCGCGCGCTGCTATGTCGAGGTCCTGCACGTGGAACAAAATCTTATTGATCACCTGGCTTTGCGATGGCGGCTACCCAATGGCGTTGTTGAGGAGCCCATCCCGGCTTCGCGATGCGTCCATGACCTGCCTCCATTGCCTGACGCACTACATCCGCAGGTCTCCGTCCAGGAAGGCCAATCCTTGGAACTCAAGCTACACGTGAGAAACTTTCAACCCCCGTCCTTCCGTTGGCAGAGGGATGATGTGGACCTCCCTGGCCAGACGAATGCCGTGCTGCGGCTCCCACGCGTTTCCCTCGGAGACCACGGCCATCGCTATCAGGCAGTCCTCAGCAACTCTATCGGATCCATCGTAACGTCTTCTGTGCTTCTCTCCGTTTCCCCCGACATGACCCCTCCGGCACTCGTAGAAGTCTCGAACGTTGCTTCCAACCTGGTTCAGCTGCGTTTTTCAGCGATGCTGGACGGCGAGAAAGCCAGGCAACCAGACCATTACTGCGTCGGGGGGGTGCCGCCGCAGCGGGTGGACGTCTTCGAGGAAGGACGAGTGATCTTGCTCCATACACCTGTGTTGAATCTCGGTCTGCCCGTCCAGGTCCGAGTGGAGGGTTTAGTCAAGAAAGTGGCATCACCCGTCCCGATGCCACCCACAGAACGCTCCTTCGTGCCCTTCGCATTTCAGCCGACAGCCCTGGGGTCGCTTGATGTCGGAAACGGCGGTAGTCATGAGACCCGTGGCTCCCTGACTCGAATTACCTCCCTCGGGTCCGCGAACGACGCGCGTGAGGACGGCGGACACTACGCGTGGCAGTGGGTCACTGGGGATTTCGATATTCAGGCGCAGGTTCAGTCGCTGGAGGGTGGGGACGCGTGGGGACGCGTGGGACTCATGGTGCGTGAAGATCTCACTGCAGAGAGTCAAATGGCGGTGGTCTGGGCAGGGTCGTCGCAGCTGGGATGTCTCTTTCAGCATCGGAGGCTGCCCCGGAGCTTCGCGATTTCCGAGGGACGGCCGTCGCCCGGGATCCCTCCGGAGCTTTGGCTCAGGTTACAGCGAACGGGGAATCGATTCGTCGCGTTCGCGAGCTCGGATGGCAGGGGATGGACCACGATGGGGAGCGTTGAGCTCAGCCTCCCTGAATGGTTTTACCTCGGGCCCTGTGTGGCAGGATTGAAGTCGAACACACTCACGACGGCGAGCGTTGAGATTTCGAGCCCCATCGTGGGACCGATCGCTCCCCCAGAATCGCAGCCGCCTTCCTCGGAGCCGCCTGGCCCCAGCAGCCGCAAGACCAGCTGCGTTTTCACAGAGATCATGTACCACCCTGCGGGAGTGAGTACCGATGGGGCCGAAACCATGGAGTTCATGGAACTCTACAACGCAGGACCTTTCGCCGAGGACCTCACGGGGTATCGAATCTCAGGGGACGCCACGTTCATGTTTCCTCCAGGGGTGACATTGCTTCCAGGGGCATACCTGGTCATTGCCCGTTCACCACAAGCGTTTCGTGAAACGCATCCGGAGTGCGAAGCGGTGGGTCCTTTCCAAAGGCACCTGCCGAATGACTCAGGCCGTGTTCGGCTGCGTGACAAGCAGGGTGGCGTGCTGTTGGAAGTCGATTATGAGAGCGAATTTCC
>VHDG01000474.1 GCA_016871475.1 Verrucomicrobiota bacterium | reverse complement strand
CGGGGGTGATGCTCTCCGTGCGGAGTGGACGCAGAACGAGCGAGGCAAGCAGGTCAAGCAGGGTGGTCTTGCCACAACCCTTTTCTGGGGAATGGAGGTTCAAACGCGGTGTGTGCAGGAACGCCTCGAAGCAGTGGGTGTGTGCCGTCCAGAGTGCCAGCGCGTCTTTCGCTCCGGTTGGCAAAGCCAGGTAACGAGTGAAGGTGTCCGCCAGATCGTTGAGGATTTGTGCGCCGTGCACGGCTTCCGGCCAAGGCTCCGCAGTCGGAAAGTCCACCGACGTGCGCTGAGCTCTGTCAGCCTGCGGGCGACGCCTGGCGACCTCGGTGTCCAGGGTTGCCGCACGGATCCCAAGCTGTTGGGCCTCAGCCGCACGGTTACGGTCGTAGTCGGCTGGAGAGAGAGCGGCCAGACGGGTAAAAGCCTGTTCGTCGCTGGTCGTTTCCCTCTCACATGTAGATCCGGCAGGTCGGCTCACGCTGGATCGCAGTTCGGCCTTGCCAATGCGCGAGCGGAGTTCGTGGTTGGCCTGCTCGACGGCCGAGCGGCAGGAACTGTGGAAGCAGTGAAGAGTCGGTACTCCGTCGATGTGGATTTTGCAATCTCTTGGACCGTTTGCATTGGTGTGAAGGTCTCGCCCCGGGCAGGCGCAGAAGCCAGAGGTTTCACTCGCCCAGTCCACCGGGCCAAGCAGTTCGGCGGCGATTTGTTGACGAACTGCAGCGCTGACCTGAGGGCATAGCACCGAGCGTGGATGGTCCTTTGCGAGCTCTGTGCACGGGGCCAGGACCTGTGCGGCGGAGTTAAGAATGGCATCTGGGTCATAGCTCACGAAGCAGAGGCGGGCCACGTCGCTGCAGGCGACGTCAATTCCCACTTGAACCAACTCGCGGACGTGCTCTTGCACTGCTTTGAAACTCGCGGCGTGTTGTGCCGGGTCGGCTTCAACTCGGAACACGACCTTGAGTCCCGTGCCGGTGGGACTGGTGAACAGCGCCCACAGGTAGGGGCTGGCGAGCAGGATGGCGCGAATCTGGGCCATGTGCGAACCAAGATGGTCGAGGTCCCCGCAGAGCAGACCGGAGTGCTCCAGTAACCCCTCATTTGCTCGACGGCTGAACCGGCCAGACCACAGTACACCAGGCAACGCCTTTTTCCTCGCACTCACGGCTTTCTTTGCATCCTGCCCCTGAGCAATGGCGGCGGCGTAGGAGGTCCTCAGCTTTTCGATCTTTTGCCGCCATCGACCGGCGCGGATGCGGCCGATGATGGTCTCGGGTGAAACGTCGCGGCATTCCGAGGAAAAGCCGTTGGCGGTCATGGAAACCACGATGGGTGAAGGACAGCATGCTTTCATTCAAGCCCCCCCCGCTGATGACTCTTTAGCGCTTTTTCGACCGTAGCCAAATCGAAAAGAATGCGGCGACTTCCCGGGAGACGGATGTGCGGTATTAGACCTTTTTGGATCCATAAGCGCAGAGTTCTAGCGCTTACCGGGATCTGACTTCGTAGGGCCGTGAAGTCAATAAACGGCGTTGCTGTTGGATTGTCCGTAGGGACGTTGAAGTTTCTCATGCACCAATAGATGCATGAAGTCGCTACGATCGGATAACCCCTACGAAAAGATTCATTTCATAGGGGGGCTCCTTGGGATCGCGGCGGGCCTGACCGAGACCTCCGGGCCATGAACTCCAGAATGCTTTTTGGCGGGCGCTTGTCGAATGGGAACACCTTGGCAAAGAAGGTTTGAAACGATGTAATTCGTTTCGCGACGGCCTTCTCAAACTGAGTTGCTGTTTCCGTGTTGTAGTCCTTGCGAATGAGATAGTCCCAGGCTTTCCTCGCGGCCCTGAAAACCTGCTTAGGAGTGTAACGGGATCGAAGTCGTGAGTAGCCGAGATTTATCAACTGATGCTGCAAGTCGCTGCGCTTCTTCCCACGCCCTTTGATCACTGCGGGATCCATTTGCGCTGGGTGTTTCCGGGATTCGAACCAATCCAAGAGAGCTTGCCGGATGGCCACGCCGTTGAAGCACTTCCAGTCGATCACGAGCAACACAAGCTCGCGGCCGTCCGCCTGGACGTAGGATGCGTCGGGTAATGTCCGCCCGGGCTTAGTTGTCAGTTTCCCCTCATTCAGGGCGGTTTGAAGGAGCGCGGTATGAAAGTGAGCAAGACCCGTGAAGACTGCCTCGTTTCGAGCAAGTTGTCCTATCAAGTGAGTGCGTTGCGCTGGCGAGAGGGAGAGCCATGGAGGCAGACTTTCGCGCCAGGATGCCCCGTGAAAGATCAGTGTCACCAATGCTTGGTCGTGATATGGAAAGCTGATGCGGGGAACAATGCCTGCTATTACGTTGGGCTGAAGTGGATTGGACGGGCCTCTTGAATTCCCGTGTTTCTTGAATTCGGACGTCAGCTTGGCGAGATAAGTTGATTCGCGTGCCAATTCATAAATAAGGCAGAAGGGAATTTCTTCCTTCGGCACGCCGGAAAAGTCCCATTCATCCGCTTTCATCGCGCACCTCCAGTCCCCAAAGCCACAGCTTCTGGAACGCCTTCCACAACGAGCTTCACCTGCTTTCCGGCGTCTGACATTGCCGCAGCTTTGAAAAGCTCTGCGTCGAATGCCAGGCTCAAGAGCCCCTTCGTGTCGCGGGCGCGGATTCGCTCCACCTGCTGTGTGAGCCACTCTACTTGGCTCCTAGGCTGCGTTGGTTTGGATTGTTTCATGCGAGTGGATGTTCTTGCTCCCGGTGAGTTGAGAACCAGTTCTCAGCCTCCGTTCTGGTGGCCAAACCCCGGTAGTGCGCGTGGATCATCTGCGGGCTGTTGCCTGCGATGGCAGCAGTCAGGTTCTCGTTCGAATGCAGCGCAAAGTGGTAGGTGCAGAATCCATGGCGCAGCCCGTTGGCTCTTCGCGGAATTTTCAATTCCTTTGCGAGCTCCGAAAAGTGTTGCTGGAAGGTCACCTCATGGCCCTCCCAGACTCTTCCAGCCCGTTGGGTGCCCCATGGCTCCAGTAGTCTTGCCAATGCCTCTGGGATCGGCACCAACCGACGAGCACGGGTCTTGCTCTTGCCCGCCGTCACTTCGATGTGATCCCGTACGCGCCAGATGTCCGACCAATCCAAGCGGAGAAGCTCAGCCGTCCTGAGCCCGGTCATGCCCCCGATGGCGATCAACACTCGCATCGGGCCTTCGGAGCCTGCCAACAAGGTTGCAAATTCATCCGGTGAGTATGGCTCGACCTCGCTGGTGTTAGCCCTCTCACTCCGCATCCCCTCGGATTCCAGGAGCCGATGATTCGCCGGTAGATAGTCCTTCCGCACCGCCCATAAAAAAAACCGTCTCAGCACCGCCCGGTGATGGTTCCGCAGCTTCGCGGAGAATTTCGAGAGCGACCTGAAAAACTCGTCGATAAGCCCCTTCTTCAGGTCAGCCATCTGGGTGGCGGGAAAGGACTCCGCGAATCTCCTGATCTGAATTTCAAGATTGTATGCGTATTTCGCTGAGATCTGAGGCCGCTTCCCGTCCTTGGACTGGCTCCGGTTTCTGATCGAGGCGATGAATTCCTCCATGGCGGCATCGACTGTCGTGGGGGTCAGGACAGCCACCGAGTTCAAGTAGGCATCCACCGCCGCCCCGAGGCTGAGGCCATTCAACCTGCTCGTGGCCTCCTCATACTCGGAAACCACACCGATCAGAGAAAGACTCCTCCCGGTCTTCAGCTTCAAGGCTTCCAACCGTTCGAGCGCTGCCACTGCGTCGACGGACTGCTTCGGACTGAGGCCCGATGCCACGGAGCCGGAGGAGAGGTCCCGGACAGCCGACTCAGCGCGCTCCATGGCCTCGTTGTAAGTCTTGAAGCTCTGAACCACCCGCCGACCACCGGAATAAAAGGCGACCCTGTAGAACGCGTAGCTAGCGGTCTTGCCGTAGATGGTGGCCTTGGATCGGCGGTGTTTGACTGTTTTTGGAAACCTCACGTCCTTGGAGCCGGATTCCCCGATAATCTGTGCGTGATCTGTGCGCTGATCTTGAGGGGCCTTATTTTCTTG
>VHDG01000473.1 GCA_016871475.1 Verrucomicrobiota bacterium | reverse complement strand
CATCGAGGCGCAAACTGTGCCGGCGAGGCTCCCAACCCCTCCCATCACCACAATCATGAAACAGTCCACGATATGACTCTGTCCAAGAGATGGGCCTACATTACCTATCTGCGAAAGACACGCGCCTGCCATACCGGCGAGTCCTGAGCCGAAGGCAAAAGTCAGCATGTTGATCCGATCTGTCTTCACTCCCAGGCAAGCAGCCATGTTCCGGTGCTGCATAACCGCCCGCACCTGCAATCCAAGGGATGTCCTCGTGAGCAGCCCATAGGTCCCAAGGACAATGGCCACGGCAAACCCGATCACAAACAAACGGTTGAAAGCCAGCAGCACACCCATGTATTCCCAGCTTCCGCTCAACCATTGCGGCGAGGTGACATTCACATTAGCTGCACCGAACACGTGCCGGAAAAGCTGCTGTAGCACGAGGCTCACTCCCCAGGTGGCAAGCAGTGACTCCAGCGGGCGATTGTAGAGAAAGCGGATGACGCCTCGCTCGAGAATCCAACCGGTGACACCCGCCGTCACGAAGGATCCTGCCAGCGCAGCGAAGAAGTACATCTCGAAGCCCAACCCAGTTGCACCCCACCAGCCTTGGAAGACGCGTTGAACAACGTAAGTCGTGTAGGCCCCGATCATGATCATCTCTCCGTGGGCCATGTTGATAACTCCCATTAATCCAAAGGTGATCGCAAGTCCCAGAGCTGCAACCAACAGCACGGCAGACAGACCCACTCCCCTGAATCCGGTTCCAAGCCAGGTCGCGGTCCGCACATGATCCCGCAGGAGTTTCAATGCCTGGCTCAGTGCCGCCGCAACCGAAGGATCCATCGACCCAGGAGTCGCCAGAAGCCGTTTCTCCATATCCTCCATCAATGAAAAGGAACTCATCGCACGCATCTCCCCCAGCTGTCTAAGGGCATCCGCTTGCACAGCTGCATTCGTATCTGCGGTCCGAATCAAAGCCAAAGCCTCCTGAAATGCTTTCCGAACTCTGGGATCCTTCTCCTGCTCCATGCGTCGTTCCAGAAAACCCACGCTCTGCACACTCCGTTCCTGGCCAAGTTTTATCGCAGCATCCCGCCTAACCCTGGGATCCGGGTTCTGTATGGATAGCAAATCGAGAGCTGACTTGATGCTTCGACGCAGTTTCGAGGTGGTTTCTGCAGCTGTGAGATCCAGGGCGGCAAATCGCAGCTCCACTCCATTCGTACCCCTCAGGAACGAACCATCCGAAACTCGCAACAGTCGCGACCGGCCGTCGGCGTCCTGCTGAGTGTCAAGGAGGCAGGGCACAAGGTTGTCAGCTGCCGCCGGGTCGGGCTGAAGGAAGAGCCCGCCCTGACGCCATGCCCCCAGGGCACGAATTATCCATGGGTCATCCACGTCCGCCAACTGGAGAATCTGCGATGCCTGGAGGCCCGCATCCTCCTGCACCACGGCAGCAGCGAGCAACGGCCCCTGTGAATAAGCTCCACCAGTGCGTGCCTCGGCAGCGGCGATACCGCTGATCCCACATAAGGCCGCAAGTCCTGCAACCAGCCATGCGCAGAGCCTGCCGAGTCGGCGCCTCAGAGCTGATCCGGATTGATCCCCGGAACCCTCACAAACCACCAGTGTCCAGCCGATGGGCCGGTCCTCATAGTTACTTCTTGAAATGTTCATCACGGTTGAGCCTGCAACCTCGCCGACGCTGGGTCCGTGAGAAGGAGAAGCAGGGGGGCGGGAGAGAGTTGCCCGCCCCCCTGCGAGACATCGCCAGATGGGGGATGACCGGCGGTGAATGATGGACGAAGGACGCAACCGAGGGGCAAGAATCGATCGGCTCGCTTGGATGCTCATCCTTTGCTCAAGAAGCAGTAACAACTAGTCAAACTGGGCCTGAGGTTGTCTCGGGAAGTGGATCACTTTGCGGCTGTCTTGAGTCCGAGAAACTTCTCGCTGAATGGCTCACCTGCCACGGGTCCCAGTGACTTGATGACCTTGAACTGTCCCGTAGCCAGAGTTTCTCCAATGAAGACGCGGTTGATCAGGTGGTGATTGGCCTGCATGGTCACTTCACCGACCGGACCGGCGAACGTTGAGCCAATCATTGCCGCACGCACCTTATCCACTGCCAATGTGCCGGCTTTCTCAACAGCCGACTTCCAGAGATACACACCCATGCGCGATAGATTCATTGGGCTGCAGGTTACGCGGTTCTTGCTATCCACCCCGGACACCGAGTAGTCGACACCCGTCAACTTCGGGTCCTTCACCCAGCTTAGGAAGTCCGTAACGAACTTGCTGTTCTCAGGAGTCTTGATGGACATGAAGTAAGTCCAGCAACCGAGATGGCCCACCAAGTCTTTGGCCGGGAGACCACGAAACTCATCTTCGGAGATGGAGAACGAAACCACGGGACAGTTCTCAGATGTCAGACCCGCGTTCGCAAACTCTTTGAAGAAGGGCACGTTGGTGTCCCCGTTGAGCGTGCTAATGACACAGGCGCTCCCGCCCGAAGAGAACGACTTGATCGCGGCCACAATCGTCTGGTAGTCGGTGTGACCAAACGGCGTGTAGATCTCGATCACATCAGCGTCCGGAATCCCCTTGGATTTAAGATACTGCTTGAGGATCTTGTTGGTCGTACGTGGATAGACGTAGTCCGAACCGAGCAGATAGAATTTCTTCTTTCCCTCTGCAAGCATGTACTCGACTGCGGGAATAGCCTGCTGGTTTACAGCCTCTGCGGTGTAAAAGATATTCTTCGATAGCTCCTCGCCTTCATACTGCACGGGATAGAAAAGAAGACCGTTGTGCCGTTCAAACACAGGCAGGACGGACTTCCGACTCACACTCGTCCAACAGCCAAAGACCACGCTGACCTTGTCTTTAACAAGCAGCTGCTCGGCCTTCTCAGCGAATAGTGGCCAGTTGGATGCAGGATCAACGACGACCGGCTCGATCATGTGCGGTACCCCGGCTACCTTGACCCCGCCTGATTTGTTGATCTCGTTGAACGTGAACAGGAGCACGTCCTTTAGAGACGTCTCACTAATCGCCATGGTGCCGCTCAGCGAATGGAGAATGCCGACTTTCACCGTCGCTGCAGAAGCTGCCGCTGCAGTCAGGGAAAGAGTAAGGGTGGCTAAACACCGAAGGAATTTGAGAGATTTCATTGTATGAATGAAGAGGTTGTTGATTTTTGAAGCTTTGAGTCGGTTTAGAATAAATAGGAGGCTCCCATTCCAAGGATCACGCGACTGGTCTCGCCATCGAATCCACCGGATAGGGAAGTGTGATCGTATCGGACTTCAGGCTGGATTTTTACGTTGGGAAGAGGCTTCCAGTTGAATGTCAGAGTAGCGCTATATAGATCCATGCCGGCGTTGGCAGGGAATCCGAGCAGACCCGAAGTACCCGCGCCTTTGCCGTCGCCGATGTATTCACCGCGAAGGGCGATCCCAAATTTGGAAGTGATGTCCGTCGACAGCCAGCCACCCGCCGACCACCAGTCAGCTGAACTGGCTGCGGCCCGCTCCGTGGTGAAATAGTCAAATTCCCCAGCGAGAGTGACGTTTCCTTTTTCGGATAGAACCCGACTTGCGATCAACGATCCGCCCTTCAGCCATAGACTCGATGCACCTCCCTCCCGGCCGGCAAAACCGATTACACTCAGCGAGGTCTTGGCATCCGCCTTGATGCCCAGGCTGCCCATCACCGTTTTGTAGCCATTGCCATCTACGGCACCCGTAAACATGCCATTTTGAAGGCGGATTTTTGCGTCAAGCCAGTCTGTGAAGGTGTAACCCAGCTGCACGCCAGCGGAGGGACCGTTGCCAGTGTAGAACCACTGATAGCCCTGCGAAAAGTTCGCGTTGGCTGCACCACCATCTCCCGACTCATAGTTCAGCAGTGAGATCAGCTGTCCAAACTTGACGTTGAGTCCCGTGCCAATGGGCACGTTCATTTCCACATACGCCTCACGAAGATCCTCCAGACCCTGCAATTCTCCTCCCGTGTTCACGATGGGAGCATCAGATCCGTATATCAGTGAAGCCCGGTATCCGGCATCGAACACAT
>VHDG01000472.1 GCA_016871475.1 Verrucomicrobiota bacterium | reverse complement strand
CACCACAAGGATGAAGATGATGATAGGCAGAAGCTGAATTCTGATCTCCCTCCAGCGTTGTGCGGGAGGGGTTTGGATGGGGAGCTTTGGGTCCATGTCGGTCTAGATCTCGGATTCCTCTTCGGCTTGCATGCTTGTGACGCGTGAGACACCGGTGGTTTGCCGGAGCTCCCCGATCAGTTCATCGGATCGGTTCGGGTCTCGAAGGAGGAGGCGGTAGGACAGGTCGGTGCCTTCGTAGCCCTCGTGGGTGCGTTGGCTGGCGAGATGAGCTCGATAGCAGTGCCGGTTCAAAATGGCGGCCAGCTCAGGCAGCTCCTTGGGAAGCCGGGCCCAGTGAAGGTTGACGATCAGATCGTAACGATGCCGGGTTCCAAACGAGGTGTACCACAGATAAAGCAACGCTCCCGAGCCGATGGCGCATCCCAGGATGGCGCTCGAGAATTTCTGGGTGCCGGCGGCCATGCCGATCACCAAACTCATCAGGATATAGGTGGTGTCGAGTGTGTCGCGAAGAATGTTTCGGAAACGGACAATCGCGAACACGGCCATCATTCCGAAGGCGGTCACGAGGTTGTTGGAGAGCACCATCATGACGAGAGCCACGATCATCGGCATGATGACCAGGGCATTGACGAAGGACCTGGAATAGGAGAGCCCGGAATGGGTGTGCATATAAACCCATGACAGAATGTGGCCACAGGCGAACGCGAGGAGGATGGCGAGCAAGACGGCGGGCCAATTTGGAGGGGCCGCCCCATAGTCACCCTGAAGAAACCATTCGAGCATAAGATTCAGTTCAAGGAACAGCGATGCGTTGTTCGGTTATTGTGCAGCGCGCGTAAGAGATCCTAAATTGGGGTCCTTGGGAAGTACGATTGTTGTGGCGTCGGGGCCGGGCATGGGAGGCAACCCATTGAGCATCGCGCTCCGGTGCTTCATCTGAATGAAGCCAAGATCCTCAGCCCCTTCCACGTACTTCGCTGCTCCACACTGCATGCAGCCGAAGTGACGGACCAGATCGCCGAACCAGTTGGGAAAATGATTGGTGAACTTGAGCTCCAGGATCACATCCTTCCCAAATGGATATACGGGAGCCTTCATCTCGGTGGACATCTGAGCCGTGGGCTCGTAATCCGCCCGGACCTCGCGATCCAGGGTCACACGGACCGAGTTGTTGGTGGGATGCACATAGGCCTCACGGAGGTATGCGATATGAATTTGGGGAACCGCGTGGATCTGTTGGGCAAGGTTACAAAAGGTTTGGAGGGCGACCAGTTGCTTGGGCTCCTTGGAGATCAGGTGGGCGTACTCGGGATAGTGTCCGGCGAGCAGCCATTTGACCGCATCATGGCGGACCCCTCCGCGCTGCTTCTTGATGCAGTTGTTCACGCGGCGCTTGATCTCAAAGAAAACGGGTGTGTCGGGGTTGTTGTTGTAGAAACGGATCCTCAGCTTATAGCGGTTCTTGTTTCCATTAATGGTCTCCCTCGCCAGCAACAGATCGGGGGAATCGAGATAGAGACTGTGGACAGTGTATGAGAGGTTTGGCTTTCCTTCGCCATACTCATCCAGTTGGAGGTAGCACTGAACGAAACTGCGGATCTTCAGGGACGTTTCTTCGTCCACAAGATACTTGTGTTCGAAGCGCTGAGCTTGCATCCGATCCGCTGACATAGTCTTAATTTGCTATCAAAAAAAGGCGGCGCCCTCAATCACAAGCGCCGGTGGCACGGAAACTTACGACTTGTAACATAATTGTCACGCAGTCGCGCTAGATTTTTGCTCGGATGGGCAAGCCAAGCGTTGCGCGTTTGGGTCAGGTCCAGACGGAGACACCCTGTCGCAAGGGTGCTTCATCAGGCTGACGGCCAAAAAGGAAGCAGGAAAAAGGCTTCGTGCCCATAAAAAAATCACCAGCACCCCCCCTCGACGACCTCGGCGGAGCGTGGACAAGCCACGTCAAAACCGATGCCGGGGAGCGGTTCGGGAGAAGGGTGGGATTGTTGGCTCAGGCACCCCTCGGCTGGCCGCCGTGAGCCATGCCTCTCGCATTCTCGTGCGGGAGCAGGGAAGGATTCCGGATTCGGGATGCCAGGGGGGCACCAGGCGGCACCCCAGGAGGAAGTTTCACAAGCACCGCCCCGGCTAGGGTGATGTGGGAGGGGCTTGTGCCAAGGGTCAGTCCTCGCCTTTGCCGACCTTGGCCAGGGCTTTCTTTTGGTAGGGGGAATGCAGGTTGAAATAGATTCCGCACAGGGGGCGCTCGTTCTCAGTCTGGCTGAGAATGATGGTCACCTGGGTGTCCAGGGCGATGCCATGTCGCAGATGAGGCCCGCGGTTGTCATAAGCCTTGATCGCCTTCTCCATGAGTCGATACAAGGACGCCTCGCACTCGTCGGGAGTCTTGTTTAGGCAGACGATGAAGCGATCGTAAGCCCTCAGGGCTTCATCAATCTCTGGTTTGAACAGGTCAGCGGTCACAACTTGCTCGGCGTGTTGGAATCTCTCGGGAGAGTCCGGGTTTTCTCGACGGCGCGTCCCAAAGGACGCACTTCAGACAGTCAATCGACGATTTACGGTGGATGCTTGAGCTCTGATTTTGCACCGCGGATCCGGTCCGTGAAATCACTCAAGCTCGCCCGCAACATCGGGCTGCTGCCCAAACTTCGCATAGGTTCTCCTGCCAAACAACGAGGTTCCTACACGAACTTGAGTGGATCCTTCCTGAATCGCCGGGCCTAAGTCTCCGCTCATCCCCATGCTCAAGACCGGTAGTGGAGCCCCGAGCGCGTCCTCGCACTGCTTCCGCAGCTCCGCCAGCTTGCGAAAAACGGGACGTGCCCGCTCCGGATCCTGTGACCAGGGAGCGATGGTCATGAGTCCGTGAATCTCCAATCGACGCAGCTGGTTCAAACTCTGCAGATCCGCCAGCACGGCGGAGGGCGAGTAGCCAAACTTGCTCGATTCGCCAACGACGTTGATCTCAAGGAGTATTCGGATGGTTTTGGCTGCCTTGTCTGCCTGTTTGTTGAGCTCCTCCGCCAGGCGGAGACTGTCCACGCTCTGAATCACCGGAAACAAATGCACCGCATCGCGCGCCTTATTGGTCTGCAGGTGGCCGATCATCTCCCAGCGGGCAGAGGAAGGGCACAAGGGGATCTTTGCTTTGGCCTCTTGAACCTTGCTCTCACCGAAGTCGAGTTGCCCTGCGCGCACCAGCTCGGCGATGGCATTCGCTGGATGGCCCTTGCTGACGGCGAGAAGTTGCACCTCGGCAGGATCACGGCCTGCACAGTCGCACGCCTGATCGATTTGACGGCGCACGGCCGCCAGGTTCTCAGCCAAATCCATCCCCCGACACTAGGAAGCCCACAAGTCTTGGCAAGGCCTCTGTGGATCTCTCAGCAGTAAACCAGGAGGGATTGCTTGATCCGGCTCAACTCGTGGTGGCTCATGATCTTGTCAATGTACACCCGGTTCAACACCTGCCCCTCCGGCATCAAGAGCATTCCACCTGAAGTATAAAGTCCTCCTGCGAGAACCATTCCAGGAGACAGCTCGTGAAGGAGCACTTCTCTTTGCCCCGGTGCACGGATGTCCGCACTGCAAGAGCGCAGCAGGAGGCGGACAGCTTCCGGGTCCAGGCGCTTTCCGGAGAGTTGTCTGACCCACGTGCGCCGGTCCTCATCCGTTCCCTCCTTCTCTGTGAACGCCACCGCGGCTGCAAGCCATCTGGCCAGGGGCAGGATGTCCGCGCCGCCCAACCGATCGGGGTAGCCTGTGCCATCGTAGCACTCATGATGGGAACGGATGATCGTGCCCACATCCTCCAGATCGCCCACGAACTTTACGAGCTCCTGCCCAAGCACCGGATGCGAGCGGATCAGATTGACCTCCGCCTCAGCCAGGCTTGCGGGAGAACGTTGCCATCGTCGGATCAGTTCTCTTGGAACTCCAAGAAGCCCGATATCGTGGAGTTTGGCTGCGATTTCCAGGGAAAGCCTTTCGCGTCCTGACATGCCCAGGCTGGTTGCCATGGCTGAGCATGCCTGTTGGGCCTTCCGAGC
>VHDG01000471.1 GCA_016871475.1 Verrucomicrobiota bacterium | reverse complement strand
ATCGGCGCCCTGGATTGCTGCCAATCGCGGAATGGCAGGAATCGAGGAATGCATCTCATTCAGGATGTATGAACTGCTGGGGGGAATCGCACCTAGGACCCATTACTTGAGTTTTCGCATCATCGACAACGCCGTGGAGGCCGCGAACCCGCGGGGAATGGTCAACGATCCAACCATGGGCGGTTCCGGACTGGGGCAGTATTCGGGCGATCTCTGGGGATTGTATCTCGCGACCGAGTCGCCCGACGGCTCCTTTCTCGACGAGCGCGGGCTGCCGGACGGAAGTGTTTTCAAGATCGAAGGCGGTGGGAACGGAACCGGAAACAAGAAGAACCAGGGGCCCACTCACCCTGTGACGACCGGTGACTGGGATGCCTTTGCCACGGCCTCCAACGGTTCACAAAATGAATCCTGGTGGCGAACCAACATGAACATGCACGCCTACTACGGCTTTCGGCTGGCGAGCCGGATCGTGGGGAATGTCGATATGCGCAACGGCTGGAATCACTATTTCTACCATCATCCAGCAGGTCCGTGGGTGCCGATTCCGTGGGATCTCGACATGATGTTCGTCGGGCAGACGCACCAGAGCGCCAGTGGTGCGATCGGACAGGACTCGAGCATGAGTGTTCCAGCGTTGAACCTTGAGAAACGAAATCGCGCACGTGAAATGCTGGATCTGATGTTGAGCGATCGATCGCCCAACGGAGGCCAGGTGGGTCAACTGGTGGACGAGTATGCCCAGATCGTAAACCCATCGGGGCAGGAGCTCACATGGGCTGACGTCGATGCGGCGATGTGGAACTTTCATCCCCGCACCTCCGGCTCCCCCTCCTCTCACCAGGACTCCAGCCACAAAGGTAACTTCTACTACAGCCGCCATACATTTAACGCATTCGGAGGTCCCTACACTCGCTGGCTTCGGGAGACGAATTTTGTCGGAACTGCCGAGCATGAGGATTTCGTGAGATACCTGCTTGATTACATGACCGACACCTATCGCGGCCGCGTTGCCTGGGCGGCAGGGAACGGGAATCAACTCGGTTACGGCTACGAATACGTTCGAAGCGAGACGAGAGAGACAGTCGCAGCCGATGTGCCTGCCAAACCCACGATCTCCTACTCAGGCGCCGCGGGTTTTCCTGCCAACGACCTGCGGTTCGGCTGTTCTGATTTTTCCGGCAAGCAGGCATCCGCTGTCCAATGGCGGCTCGGGTGGATCGCAGCACCCGGACTCTCCGGCTTTTCAGCGGGCGATCGCAGGCGCTACGAGGTGGAACCATTCTGGACTTCAGCCGAGACCAGCCCGTTCACCAATCATGTGCGTGTCCCGTTCAACATCGCCAAACCAGGGATGACCTATCGTGCACGTGTGCGACACAAGGACGCGAATGGTCGATGGAGCCGATGGTCCGATCCTGTTCAATTTGTCTGCACCGCGCCGGACGTCGGCGTGTACCAACGCGGTATCGTCATCTCCGAGATTCAATACCATCCCAGGGCCGCAACCTCCGCGGAGGCGGCTCTCGGGTTCCTCGACGAAGACTTCGAGTATCTAGAGATCAAGAATGTGACTGATGCACCGTTTGACCTCACGAGCGTGGGTTTTACCTCCGGTGTGTCGTTTGAGTTTCCTCCCGGCTCAATGCTGCCCGCCTGCGGATACGGGCTTGTGGTGAAGAACATCGCCGCTTTCGAACAACGATACGGAGCGGGAAGGCCGGTCTTCGGATCCTATGCACCTGGCAACCTTCGCAACTCGGGCGAACTGCTCGCGCTGTCCTATGGCAGCAATACCCCCATTCACACCCTCACGTACTCCGACCGCACCCCCTGGCCCATGGAAGCGGATGGGACAGGACGAAGCCTTGAGCTGGTTTCGCCCAACTCCCGGCCGAACCCTGCGCAGCCGGAAAATTGGACCTACAGCCGGGGCTCGCTCGGCACCCCGGGTCATTCCGATGCCTTGACCTATTCGCTCTGGAGCACGGGTTATCCGGGTGCCAACGACCCGGCTGCTGATCTTGATGGGGATGGAAAGCGCAACGTGATCGAGTACGCCTTCGTCCAGGATCCATCCGTCGCGACTCCCGAACCTCCCGTGACGGGGAGGATCGAGACATTGTCCGTCGATGGAGTATCCCGGCCGCACCTGGTCGTCCGCTTCAACTCGCGGCAGGATACCTCGGATCTTGGATACCATGTTGAAGCATCCACCGATCTGGTGGTTTGGAAGGAGACATCAATCCTGGAGTCGATGGAAAAAGTGGCTGACGGCACCGCGATTCAGCGATGGCGGATTCCATTTGTGTCCGGTGGGAGCACACAACAGTTCGTGCGAGTGCGGATCAGCATTTGCCGTTGAGGTTTTCCGGCGATGCCTGTTCAGCTTGCAACCCCGCTGAGACTCGTGGGCTGTGTGTGCCTGGCCCTCTTGCTGTGGGCCGGGGTTCCAGCGCACGGCGATGGAGCGGTCTTCGGGCTCGACTGTCTGCCGGGCCGGCCATTGAACTTCGGCTATCTCAACGCCATCCGGTCGGGTCAACCCGCATCGCGGGAGATCCCCCAGCTGAACTATCACGCCATCGACGCCGTGATCCTGGGGTTTGTGGAGCCTAGAACGAATGCCTCGCTCAATCTCAACCTGGGAGCCTTCGCGACTTACGCGCCCCTGCTTGTCACCCACTCACATCGCCACCGCAAGGCCTGTCTCATGAGCCTGGGTGGCGGCTTTTCCGCCGATCCCAATCCCTTCTCCGTAATCGCAGCTCGCGCGGATCTGCGCGCGAGGTTTGCCAGCAATATTCTCCACAGCATGATTCAAATGGGCTTTGATGGCGTGGATATCGATTACGAGTTTCCCAGAACCGACACTCAACGGGAGGAGTTCACGCTTCTCATGCGGGATCTGCATGCCCGGATCAAGGCTTCAAATTCCAACTACATCGTCATGTTTGGCGCGAGCCCTGGATTCTACATAAACCGGTACGACTGGTTCCGGCTCCGGGAGTACTCGGACTTCGCCTTCTACTTCGGGTACGACTGGAAGAATCCTGCCAATGGACCGATGACCCAGCCGGGCAGTTTGCAATTCCTGAGCGGGGGATCCGAGGTTATCGAGGCCTCCTGCCGAGGAGCGCTCCGCCACATCATCTCCTCAGGCTATCCTCCGTCCAAGATTCTCATGGGGATTCCCTTCTATAGCTCGGCGAATCGTTCCTGGCTTGGAATTCGTGACACCTGGCTGTCTCGCCGGCAGCAGTTCCTTACCGCCATGCATCCCGACTTTCGTGAATCTCTTCATGAGGGGGAATGGTGGAACACGCCCGACACCATTCCGCATAAGTTGGCGGCAGTGCTGGACCGATCCAGGAGCGTGCTCGGCGGTCGAAACACGCTCAGGGGGGTGGGCATCTGGGAGTTCGGTCATGAATCGGCGAAGGACCCCGACTTATCCCAGGCCATTGGGAACTGGATGGACGCGAGGTACTGTGATCCGGCTTCACCGGTTCCTCCGGTGCGGATCCATTTGGTGGCGAACCAATCATTCCGACTCCACTTCCCGGACACGAACGGGTGTTCGTATGTGGTGGAGGCCAGTCGCGACCTTGAGCAGTGGGAACCCGTCTTCGAATCCAGATCCCATCGTGCAGTGTTTGAGTACCAGGCCCCACTGACCAACCGGGCGGCTTTCCATCGGGTTCGACGCAACTGAGGGTTGTCGGAAATCGGATCACTGATTTGCACAGTGGACGAAACCCCGGACGTTATATCGGCTGATGACGCGAGCCATGGGTGTGTCGATAAGGGTCGGCGCGGGGTGCGGCCGGGATTCCTCGCTGGTCCCCTGCCTTGGTGGCGTTGTTCCGATCCCGCCTTGTCCTAGCCGACCAGGAACGGAGTGTGATTCATGGTTTGGCGAGGGTAGTGGAGCTTGCGGGCCCGATGGTGGAAGGAGTTGATGGGTTCTTCAGGGCGGCATCGATCGCGATGAAGGCCGTCCTCAATTCCGCGTCCGTGGCCGGTCCCCGCTGGCTGGATAGAATGAGTCCGTCACGCGCGAGGACGAGCA
>VHDG01000470.1 GCA_016871475.1 Verrucomicrobiota bacterium | reverse complement strand
ACAGGGGTTTACGGGCCGAAGCCATTCATCCCCCACGCGGCGTCGCTCCTTCAGGGTTTCCCCCATTGAGAAAAATTCTCGACTGCTGCCACCCGTAGGTGTCTGGACCGTGTCTCAGTTCCAGTGAGGCTGGTCGTCCTCTCAGACCAGCTACCCGTCTTAGCCTTGGTGAGCCGTTACCTCACCAACTAGCTGATAGGCCGCGGGCTTATCATGAAGCGTCAGGCCTTACGGTCCCCAACTTTAGCCTTGTTAGGCCACATTCGGTATTAGCTCGCCTTTCAGCAAGTTATCCCCAACTTCACGGCAAATTACCCACGTGTTACGCACCCTTTCGCCACTCTAACTTCAGAATATTGCTACCCTGAAATCATCGTTCGACTTGCATGTCTTATCCACGCCGCCAGCGTTCGTTCTGAGCCAGAATCAAACTCTCCGTTATTAAAGAGTTGAGTTCTTTATATATGTCGTCTTTTACGACGACTGCTATTGATCGCACTTGATCTTCGCTCTCGCGAAATCAAGGGGCTCTAACTTATCGCACAATTCAACTTTCAAAGAACTGAGAAATTCTAATTCCCGAAACTAGGGGACAAAAAATCCCAGTGCCGTATTTCACCACGGCATCTGAGCTTTCTCAGGAACACAGGACGACCCAAATCAGGCCGGCCTTCGTATGCCTTGCTGCTGTTTTTCCTAACGCGTGTTTCGCGAATCGGTCAGCAGCGACGGGGCGAGAAAATATCCATCGGTAGAAATGTCGCAAGAGTTTTTTTCAAAAATCTTTCGTCCCGCCCTCCAACAGGCTTTAAAGCCGGCCAACGGCTGATTTTTGGGAAGCCTATTACTGACTCTGGTGCAATGTGTTCGGAGATGAAGCTCGAGTTTCGTTCTTGCGATGGCTCAGCGCGAAAATTTTTCATCATCACAATTTTGTGCAGCGGAATTTTTCTCTGCGTGAGCGCTCGAAAACTCAAAATGGTGTGGTTGATCGTCCCAAGTCTGTCGGGAGAAACGAGAACCGCAGAACATTTCAACGCCGCAATCAAATCCAGAACAAACAGTCGCGGTGTGATTGGGGCAAAGAGGCCTCCAACCCCTTCCACCAAGGCGAAATCGTATCCCTCAGCAGCAGCTCGAATGCGTCTCACCACCTCACTCAACGACGGGATCGCATAGCCAGGTCTTGGCAGCACGCCGGGTGCAACTGGAATCGGACAAAAGTATGGATTCACCAGCTCCAATGGCGGAGATCCTGATGACTCGTGCCGCAACAACTTTGCATCGGAACGATCCCCACTACAAAACGGCTTCAAACCCACAGCCCTCACTCCGCTCTCCCGCAAAAAACGCAGCAAACAAACGGAAAACAGGGTCTTTCCAACCCCGGTGTCAGTCCCCGTAACGAAAAGCAGCCGCGGCTTTGCATCCCGCCTTTTCATTGGTCCTCCCAAAGAAGGTTGAGGGTGGAAAAATTTTGTCCCCCAAACCCCAAACCGCGCTGGACGTACGCCACGTAAGTCCTCTTGACCGTCCCGATCCTGGTGAAAACTCGAATCTGAAAAACCCTGCTGCGCACGCCGAGAAAGCGCATGAATGGTGACTGGATCGGAACCCCGCGCCCAAGGAAGGCTGCGATCTCCGCATCCGACTTGAAAGGCACGTCATCTTCTGTTCCTTCGATATGATCCAACCCTGACCTGTAGTCCACAAGCTCCTGGGCTTTAAGCTCGTCAACGCCTGGAATGAGCTGAAGAACCATGGGCTTCGCAGTATTTACGTTGATCCGACCGCTCGAAACGGCGCAGAAGAGGTCTCGCAACCCGGTGTCGTAAACTCTTTCCTCAAACTGGCTTTGGCGCGCCGAACGTGGCTGCCGACGCGCCGGCGGCCCGCCTGAGCCCCAATACATCGCAGGTTCGTCGCGCACCCCATTGATGAGCAGAAGCTCGGTGATATCGTCGATCGGCGCATTCTTCGCCCGGCCAGGAGGAGTGAGCGATTGGTAAAAATCGGTCTCTGCCCCTCCTGGTCGGGAATTCTTGTCAACATCCATCCAATCCAGAATCGAATTCACAACCGTGGGAGTGAGGCTTGCATCGATCCCGACGAGCACCATGGCTTGCCGAAGGATCGCCTCTCCCTCGGGTGATGGGATATTGCAGGAATTGATGTTGAGCCTGCGATCCATGTCCTCGATCTCGACTTTGAACTCGCCCTCGCCAAGCGGCACCCACCTGCCGAGCCACTCCAGCGCGATCTCGTTTGTCTCGCCGATCCCACCGGCCCAAGCCTGGTTTAAAGCATCGTATCCTGCAGCGGCAGACTGTCCTGTGCGCAGGCCGAGGATAAACTTTCCGACCTCCACTCCGCTGCGTCCCAGCCATTCCAACTCCGTTTCAAACGAGGCATTTCTCGCAAGTTTGACCTCCACCTTCATGTTGTAGGCGAAGATCCCAGCCATGCCGGTCAAAACCGCTACAACCATCAAAACCATGATCAGAGCGATACCGCGACACGAGCTTGGTGGAGCGCAGGATGGTTTCATGGCACGCCGGGTCGAAAAGGACTTTGCAAGTCCGCTGTGACCGGGTTTGCGGGTATCGCAAGAATCGTTGAGCTTAGATCCGCCGGTTCATCGCCTTCCTCCTTCCGTCCCAAGCCGAGCTCAAGCCGCATCAACTTCGGAAGACTGTTCGTTGTTTTCCATTCCTGTTCCCATTTTCCGGTCTGGGCTTCCAGGAAGTGAACTTTGAAAACAGAAACGTCCGGGCTGAGAACAAGGCGATGACCTCTAGAATCATGCTCATCCTCGGCTAAGAGCAAAGGCCGTTGATAAAGCACCAGTTCATCCTTCCCATGATCTCCTCGCTCCACCAGGAACCTCACCCGGCGAACAATGCTCCCGCCAAATCGGCCCACACCCGGAAAAGAGGCGGGAAGCCGGGCAGAAAACTCGATGTTGGCAAAGTCGCTCGATACGTCGGAGGTGAAACTGTAGTCCCGGAGGTTGGCTTGGTGGTTCACCGCGCTCAGAAGGGCATCTTGAAGTGTCCGAACGGCAACCCGGCTCCGTTGCGCATGAGCCGCTGCCTTCAGACTCGCTTGTGTGGATCGTAAAACCGCAAGCCATGTGGAATAAATCGCGGCCATCACCATCATGAAAATGCTGATGGCAATCATCACCTCGATGATCGTAAACGCCCGACGCGTGCTCGCTGAATCGAGCCTTCGCAGCCCCCGACGCATCGCACTTGCCCCGAAGCGACTCACTTTCCAAGTCCTCCAAAACGACTCCCGGGCGGTGACCCTGGACGAAAGAACAGCGCGCTCATTTTCATCGCGTCCTCGGACTTTCCAGACGCGCCACTAACCACGAAGTCCACCCGGAACAGCCCGTTGGTTCCAACCTGCTCGATGCTGTAGCTGAAGCTGGAATCGGGAAACATGTCTCCAAAATCCCCGGACTGCGAGCCCTCTTCCAGAAACCGATTGGTGGTAATCAAAGCTGCAATCATCCCGGGATCCAAACGCTTTGTCTGCAATGCTTTAGCAGCCACAGCACCCCGCGTTGTAAGGCTCAAAACGGCGAAAGTAACGGTAAAAAAAACGAACGTCGCGACCATGACTTCCACCAGCGTGAACCCACCACGCAGTTCCATTGAAGCTGATGCCCTGACATTCATCGCGCTCTAAATTTTGCCACATCCGTCTCGACGTCAGCCAGTGCAGTCACCACCTCCAGAAAGATGTTGCGCCGCTCATTCTTTCTAGAAAGCAGCACGATGCTCATCTCGTCCGATGTCCCGTTCGCAAAAAACCTGACCTCCGCCAGCTCATCGTCAGTCCAATCTTCGCCATTGATGCCCAGCCCTTCGATTTGGATTGAATCATCGAGAACGACACGCGTGACCCCTGACAACGGACTCGTCCCAGTCGATTGGGCCTCGGCTGGAGAGCCATCCTCCGAGCTGCCGCCAGGGACGGGGGCGCCTTCCTCCACCAAGTCCCCGGCCGCACCGGCGGTTTGACGGCTGGTTCCAAGCATCACGACCTGCAGGGTCCGTGTGGCAGG
>VHDG01000469.1 GCA_016871475.1 Verrucomicrobiota bacterium | reverse complement strand
GGAGGCTGCGGCTTCCTCCTGAGCGGCGAAGTTGGGATCGAGCTCCTTAAGGATCTCCTGGCGGGTTTGTTCGATATCAACGTCGAGATTCTTGAGCACCTTGGCGGCGACCCCATCGCCCTCCCGGAGAAGCCCGAGGAGGATGTGTTCGGTGCCGACGTAGGTGTGGTTCAGGGCCTTCGCCTCCTTCGCGGCGAGCGCCAGAACCTTCTTCACCCGGGGTGTGTAGGGGATGTTCCCCGCCATTTTCTGGTCGCTGCCTGTG
This sequence comes from Verrucomicrobiota bacterium, assembly GCA_016871475.1. Lineage (GTDB taxonomy): Bacteria > Verrucomicrobiota > Verrucomicrobiia > Limisphaerales > UBA11320 > UBA11320. The sequence goes on along the minus strand of VHDG01000469.1, from coordinate 3,814 downwards.
CCAACCTGCTTTTCGACCTCCATTCGGACCGTCTCGAGATCGAGACCGAGTTTTTGGAGTACGTTGACAGCGACACCCTGACCCAGCTTGATCAGGCCGAGCAGGAGATGCTCGGTCCCGACGAAGTTGTGGTTGAAGCGGTCCGCTTCCTTGCGAGCAAGCGCCAATACTTGCTGAGCTCGCGGAGTGAAATTGTTCATGGCTTCATCGCTCATACATGGGGCAATAAATGCATCCAGACAGTGATTTGTCCAGTTCGGTCCCGATATTCGTTATCCGGGCTTTTCGCCGGCTCGTCTGCCGGTGACTCAATGCCAGGGAAGATCGCACTACTACCTACATCGTTCAACAGATCCGAAAGTTTAGCTCCCTCGAAGCGCCCGCCCTGGCCGCATCCCAAACATGTTCCAGATGACAGGGCAACATTGCGCCCGGCAGTGGCCAACCTGCTCCCGCTTTCGAGGGGCTGGCATTCGCTCCCCGGTTTCTCCAGCATCTACCCATGCCTCACATTCATGAGAAAATAGATTTCACGGTCGCCATCTTTGTGGTGCAGGGCCGGAAGGTGCTGATGGTTCTGCATCGCAAGCTTGGGAAATGGCTCCCGCTGGGGGGGCATGTCGAGCTTCATGAGGATCCCGAGGCGGCCGCGCTTCGTGAGGCTGAGGAGGAGTGTGGCTTGCGTGTCGAGCTGGTGGGGGAGAGGCCTCCCACGACCGAGCCAGGTACGCGCGCCTTGATCGCTCCACGCTTCCTCGATATTCATCGCATCAGCGACACCCATGAACACATCGGAATGATCTACTGGGCTCGTCCTGTCGGAGGCAACCTTCGCCGGGCCGTGGATGAGCACGACGATCTGAGGTGGTGTTCCGTCGATGAGTTGGGTGAGCTCAGCCCTCCTCTCACTGGGGCCGTGCGATGGTATTGCCTGAAAGCCATCGAGGAACTCGGCCGCTGACGGACTAGCCTCAATCCCCAACCACTTCGGTGCCGATGCCCTCGTCTGTGAAGATCTCCAGGAGCAGGCTGTGAGGGATCCGTCCGTCCACCAGAGACACTTTCGCCACACCGGAACGTATCGCGGCAAGGGCGCTATCCACCTTTGGGATCATGCCCTTGTCGACCACGCCAGCCCGCTTCAGAGCGGGGACCTCTCCGACCCGCAGGCAACTGATAAGGGTGGTCGGATCCTTCGGGTCGCGCATGAGTCCGGGCACGTCGCTCATAAAAACCAGCCTGTGCGCTCGGAGCGCGATCGCCGCCTGCGCCGCCGCCACGTCCGCGTTGCAGTTGTAAACCTTCCCGTCCTGCCCCAACGCCGTCGGGCTGATCACCGGTGTGATCCCCTTCTCGATGCACTCAAGGAGCGGTTCCACGTTGACCGTTGTGACCTCGCCTACGTAGCCGATGTCGATCGACGGAGTTCCATCGGCTCCGGGCAACATCATCTGGCGGCAGCGAAAGATCTCAGTCCCTGCGAAACCCTTGGCCCTTCCGCCCAGCTCGTTGATCGCGGCTGTCACCTCGGGATTGATCTCACGCGACAACACCTGGTCCACCACCTGCGCAGCCGCCTCGTCGGTCACGCGCTGGCCTTGGATGAAAGTCGCCTTCAGGCCGGCTTTCTCCATGGCGCGTGTGATGGCCTTGCCACCGCCGTGCACCACCACCGGGTTGATCTCGACGGCTTCCAGAAACACGATGTCACGGGCGACCCCGCAGCGTACTGCCGGATCCGGGGAGTCCATGAAACTTCCCCCGTACTTCACGACGAACGTGGCTCCGCTGAATCTCTGGATATACGGCAACGCTTCCAGCAAGGTCGCTGCCTTGGAGATGATGTCTTGCATGGTGTTATTAGCCTCCCAGACTGGACGGGTCTGCCACGTCGCCCTTGTTGAACTCAACGTATTCTTCAGTGAGGTCTGCGGCATACATGAGCGCAGAGGCCTTGCCGAGGTTCAGCCTTATATGCAGGTCGAACTCGGGCAAAGCGGCCAGGACGCAAAGTTCCCGAAATGATGTCTTTGTGGGTTGTCCGCGCTTTAAAGACCAGGACACTTTGCGGCTTCCGGGCTTGCTGTAGCCGATGTCCACCCGATCTTCCTGGACACGGGCGCTGCTGTAACCGAGGGCGTCGATGATGCGTCCCCAGTTTGGATCTCCACCATGCCAGCTGGTCTTGACCAGCGCACTGTTCGCCACCGCGCGCGAGGCAGCATCAGCATCCGCCAACGAATCCGCTCCTTCTACGCGTACCGTCACAAACCGGGTCACTCCTTCGCCATCGCGGACGATCATCTGCGCGAGCTCAAGGCACACATGGTTCAATGCCGCATGAAACGCTCCCGCAGCCTTTGTCAAAGGCCCCCGGCGTGAGTCTATTTCCCGCGTTTCGATACGTCGTGCTCCCGACAGGCTGTTGGCCATCACCAGCACGGTGTCGTTCGTGCTCATATCGCCATCCACAGTGATGCGGTTGAAACTCTGTGCGACGGCCTCCCTCAGGGCCCGTTGCAGCGCCGCCGGCGCGATCGAGGCGTCGGTCGTGATAAAGCACAGCATTGTGGCGTGGAGACCCGGAGGTCCTGCGGCGGGGCGTCGTCCGTCGGAAGACATCCCGGGTTGGATCATTCCTGCTCCCTTGCAAATGCCGCCGATACGCACCGGCTTGCCATCGATCTGGGTCTCGACGGCTATCGTCTTGGGCCGGGTGTCGCTGGTCATGATCGCTTCAGCGGCGTGATCGGCGGAAGAGGATGTCCGATCGAGAATCCTCGATGCTGCATGGATTCCCTGCCGGACGTTGACCATGGGCATAATAACTCCGATGCGGCCCGTCGAACCCACAAGCACCGAGCTCGGATCCACTCCGAGCAGCTCTGCGGTGACCGAAGTCATCTCGCGAGCGTCTTTGAGTCCTTGCTTTCCGGTGCAGGCGTTGGCGTTGCCGGAGTTGATCACAATCGCGCGTCCAGTGGCTTGTGGTGTCCTCTCGACACAGACCTTGACCGGCGCCGCGCACACCTGGTTAGTCGTGAACATTCCAGCCACTGAGGCCGGTGAATCCGAGACAATGAGAGCGAGATCGCGTTTGCGGCCCTTGTTCGAACCTTTGCCGGTTCCCAACCGCTTGATGTCGCAAAAAACACCCGCTGCCTTGAAGCCCATGGGGGCTGCTACCGATCCGTTTACTTTCGTGAGTTTATGTTTCATCGACAAACCTCCGTCGCCGCCTGGGCAACGGGCACGTCATTCCATTGAGCTCACGAAAAAATGCAACGCCGAAATGTTCTGATCAACCTCCAGAGGCCTCGGTCCACTCAAGCCGCGCGAGAGATGAAACTACTCACCTGACACACGGCAGGATCCTTGCCTCCACCAGGGTTCCCGAACGCGCCTCCAAGTGCACTGAATCAACGCAGGCGAAGATCTTTGCAGGAATCCTGTATTCCTGGAGATTCAGGCGGGCTAACTCTGCATAAGACCGACATCTGGCCTGTCTCGCGGAGGCACAGTGCTTTTGCCACTCGTCATTCATGCCGGCATGGTTCCAGGAGCGGATGAGTTGAAGGTGCCTCGCCCGCTGCGGATTGGAGTCCTTCACGCGATGGTTCCTCGAACCAGGGTGCCATGAACATCGGTGAGCCGGTAGTCGCGGCCCTGATGACGGACGGTGAGGCGGGTGTGGTCCAGACCCAGCAGGTGGAGAACGGTGGCATTGAGGTCGTGGATGTGGACCGGGTCCGAGATGACATTGTAAGAGAAATCATCCGTCTCGCCGATCATCGCGCCGCATTTGACACCGCCG
>VHDG01000468.1 GCA_016871475.1 Verrucomicrobiota bacterium | reverse complement strand
GCGGCAGCCCACCAGCATGCGTGCAGGCTTTGGATGCCGTCTGACAGGCATCATGGAGAGCCGGGCCGGGCTCCGTGCCTGCCAGCAGCCCTAAAGTCAGCGAGGCCGTGAACGCATCCCCAGCGCCTACGGTGTCCACCACTTCCGCAGGAAACCCCGGCTGCCTCAGAGTCCCCTGGTCGCTCGAAACCCAGGCGCCCGCCGCCCCCATCGTCAGTGCCACCACCCGGAGCTTGAAGGCTTCCCGGAGTTGCATGATCGCCTCACGTGGCTCGAGACGTTCCTGAAGCCCACAGGCCGCCGCAACCACAGGAAGTTCTTCATCGTTCAGTTTCACGTGCGTGGCCAAACTCACGGACTCCCGCAGAATGGCCGGCGTGTAGAAGGGAGCACGCAGGTTGATGTCCAAAACACGCATGAGGCCACTCCCTCTGGCCCGCTCCAGAACCGCTCGGATCACCTGGCGTGACGGCTCAGATCGCTGCCCCAGCGTGCCAAAATAGATCGCATCCATCCCCCCAAGCTGACTCTCGAGATCACGGGTCCACGCCAGATGATCCCAGGCCGAGTCCTCGTGAATCCGATAGCGCGGCTGCCCTGAGGCATCAAAGCTGACATCCACCGCTCCGGTGGTCTTCTCAGGAATCGTCTGGATGAGACGAGTGCTGACGCCATGGGACTCCAGAATCCGGATCGCTTCGCCAGCCCGGTCATCGGTGCCAAGACCCGTGAGGAAAAACACCGACCCACCGAGAGCCGAGGCGTGGCATGCAAAGTTGGCAGGCGCCCCCCCCAATCGCGGATGGTCAGGAAACAAATCCCACAACACTTCACCACAGGATAGGATGCTCGGTCTTGCCTTCATCGCGCTCGACAGTGGCAAACGGAACGAACGAACTCCGACGGACTGAGATCCAGCGGTCGGGACAGGAAGGTCATCAAATCGATCCACATAACGGGAGGAAGTGTGCAAACAACCGGCGCGGTTAGAAGGAGGAAATGGGTCCTGCCCCGCTTGTGCCTCCTGAAGTTTGTCGCATGAGGGTTGTGGAGGATCGACTTGAGGGCCCTGATCAGCTGGAAACGAGTGGGGAGCGGGCTGGATTTCGTTATTGCTTTGACCGGGTTGAATGCCGGATTTCTTGGGCATGACAAACCTCAAAGCTTTTCGACTCGTGTGCTGCCTGCTGGCCGCATGCTTCCTCAGCCCGCTTAACCTGCAGGCTCATGACCAGGGCCCGACTCATTCGCGCGGGCCAGCCTCCGAGATGGCTGATGCAGCCAGTCATTTTCTGGCGACCCTCTCGGCTGAGCAGAAGGCAAAAGCCACTTTTGAGTTTCAGGCCGATGAACGCCTCAACTGGCATTTTATCCCACGGCCCCGAAAAGGACTTCCGTTGAAGGAGATGACGGCGGTGCAGCAACGCTTGGCTCATGTGTTGCTCTCCTCGGGCCTGAGTCAGAGAGGCTATGCCAAGGCGGTCACCATCATGACTCTTGAACAGATCTTGCGAGAGATCGAGAAGGGCAGCACCGGGATGGTGCGTGACGAGGAGCTCTACTTCGTCAGCATCTTCGGCAACCCTGGCCCGACCCAGCCTTGGGGCTGGCGGGTCGAGGGACATCATCTTTCCCTGAATTTCACCATCGAGGGAGGCAGTGTCGCCGTGGGAGCACCCTCCTTCATGGGAACAAATCCAGGGGAGGTGCTGGAAGGACCCCGCAAAGGTCTCCGCGTTCTGGGCCACGAGGAGGATCTCGGCCGGGAGCTGATTACCTCCATGAGCGCCGAACAACAGAAGCTGGCGGTAATCAGCAACACGGCACCCAAGGACATCATCACGGCGGCCGACCGTAAGGTAAAACCTCTGGAGGAAGCCGGGATTTCATGGTCGAAGCTCAACAGGACCCAGCGCGGTTTGCTCCGAACCCTGGTTGAGGAGTATGCCCGCCGCGTGCGGCCTGAGCTCGCCGACGCAGATCTCGCCAAGATCGAGAAGCAAGGCTGGAACAAATTACGATTCGCCTGGGCGGGAGGTTTCAAGAAGTTCGAAGGCCATTACTATCGCATCCAAGGCCCGACCTTCCTGATCGAATACGACAACGTTCAGAACAACAACAACCACGTCCATGCGGTGTGGCGGGACTTCGCCAACGACTTCGGGGAGGACATCCTCAAGCGTCACCACCTGGAATCCCACCACCATTGATCCGGGATGGAGTTTTTCACATCCCTTGGCGATCCGCCGGAACTGGGGGCCCGGTTGGAGTTGTGCCCTCACGATGTCGGGTTCGGAGGCGAGGGAGTTTGCCGCCTGGGCGGGTTCGTCGTGTTCGTTCCGGGCGCCATCCCGGGAGAGAAGATCCTCGCTGAGATCACGGAGATCAAAAAGCAGTTCGCACGCGGACGATTGATCCAGGTGATCGATCCGTCCCCTGACCGCACGGCACCGGGCTGCCGGCACTTCGGCTTGTGCGGCGGATGCCAATACCAGCACATCCGCTACGAGAGGCAGCTAGAGATCAAACGCAAGCAGGTTGCGGATCTGCTTCAGCGGATTGGAAAGCTTCCCCCCAGGCTGGTGGATCCCGTCGTCCCCTGTCCCCAACCCTATGGTTATCGGAACCGGATCATGATCCGCAGCCAGTGGAACAAGCCTGAGCAGAGGTTGAACATTGGCTTCCTGGAGGGAGAAAGCCGGCTGGTGGTGGATGTTGATTCCTGCCCCATCGCAGAGCCGGCTCTGAATGCCCAGATTCAGCACGTCCGCCAGCACCCTCCTCCGAAGGGCGGCATCAAGCTGGTCCTGCGGATTCCCCCGGAGAACTGGGAGGTGCCCAAGGACTCTTTTTTTCAGAACAATTTCTTTCTCCTGCCGAGGCTGGTGGAGGGGGTGCGAGGGGCGCTGACTTCTGCGGGGTCGAGGTTCCTGATCGACTTGTTTTGCGGCGTGGGATTCTTCGCCATCGAGCTGGCGGAGAGTGTGGAGGCGTACTGTGGTGTTGAACTGGATCGCCTCGCGATTCGGGCGGCCAGGCTGAATGCAAGCCGTCGAAACCGCCAAAACGGCGAGTTCCTGGAAGGACGCGCCGAGGAGGTGGTGGAGGAGGCCCTGGGACGTTTTCCTCCAGCGGACACCACGATCATTCTGGATCCCCCGCGAACAGGATGCCGACCGGAGATGATCGAGCGGCTCAGGCAATGGGGGCCCCGGCAGGTGATTTATGTGTCATGCCATCCAGCGACCCTGTCCCGGGATTTGAACAGCTTCTGTTCGGATGGTGTCTTTGATCTTCGGCGGGTCGTGCCTTTGGACATGTTTCCGCAAACGCAGCATGTGGAGTGTGTGGCCGACCTGAGATCCGGGGCGGGAGACGGCGGAGCTACAGGAGCTGCATAATCTGACGACGGACAGGACGAGGGCGGTGATCCGCCTTGATATTCCAGTGCCGCTGCGCTGAAGTGAGCCGACTCAACACCGAATGCAAACACAGGAATCAAAGAGCAGCCCCGGACCGCTCAGCTGGGTGCCATGGATAGCCATCGCAATCGTGGGGCTGATCTACGTGATCACGATGGAGCGCTGGTTCAGCGTGACAAACCTGAGCTACCTGACGCTGATCAACGGATGGGACTGGAGGGTTTATAGCGGATCGCCTCTGACCTATCTGGCGATCCGTCCGTTGGGCCTGCTGCCGGTGTCCGTTCAGCCCGCAGCGCTGAGCTGCCTGAGCGCCGCCTTCATCCTCGGCTCTCTATGGCTCCTGGCTCGCACGGTCAGAATCCTCCCCCAGGAACGTACCCGCCTGCAGAGACATCGGAAGCTGGAGGAGGGGGGAATCCTTCCGGACTCGATCGCCTGGATGCCTGCCACGCTGGCGGTGTTGGTTTGCGGGTTTCAGATGGTGATCTGGGAAAATGCGACCACAGCCTCGGGGGCGGCGCTTGATCTGCTTATCCTGGCATATTCAATACGCGCGGTTGCTGAGTTCCGGCTGACCCGGCAGGACTCGTGGCTCTACAAGGCGGCCTTGGTCTTTTCCATGGGCGTGGTGAACAACTATTCCATGCTCGCCTACGG
>VHDG01000467.1 GCA_016871475.1 Verrucomicrobiota bacterium | reverse complement strand
GCCGGTCACAGCGGCTGAACTGAAAACGGCGCTGACTTTCTACAAGGAGGGTCGCGAACAGGGTGGCTTTGAAGCAGGGATTGAGGCGGCGCTGGCCTATGTCCTGGTGAGCCCGAGTTTTCTGTTCCGGGTGGAGGAGGATCCCGAGCACATCCCGCCCAACACGCCCTACCGGATCTCGGATCTCCAGCTCGCATCCCGGCTCTCGTTCCTGATCTGGAGCAGCCTGCCGGACGACCGGCTGCTGGACCTGGCGGCGCGAGGGGATCTCTCGAAGCCGGAGGTTCTTGAGGGCGAGGTGCGTCGCATGCTCGCCGACCCGCGCTCCGCAAGCCTTGCGGTGAACTTCGGCGGACAGTGGCTGCACCTTCGAAATGTCGACTCCCTGACGCCCGACGTCCGGCTGTTCCCTGATTTCGACGATAACCTCAGGCAGGCGCTGCGACGCGAGACGGAGCTATGCTTCGAACGAATCATCCGTGAGGACAAATCCATCATTGAGCTCATTCGATCCAACGACACCTATCTGAACAACCGGCTGGCTCAGCACTACGGAATTCCGGGCGTTGAAGGCAGTCACTTCAGGCGGGTCTCCCTGCGTCCTGAGATGCGGCGCGGCGGGCTTCTCAGACATGGGAGTGTGCTGGCAGTGACGTCGTATGCGACAAGGACCTCGCCCGTGCTCAGGGGAAACTGGATCCTCGGTAACATTCTGGGCACTCCCCCTCCGCCGCCGCCGCCCGATGTTCCGGCGTTGGATGGGCAAAAGACCTCGGCTGGTGCCACCATCCGCCAGCGTCTGGCGGAGCATCGAGCCAACCCCGCATGCGCGAGCTGCCATGACGTGATGGATCCGGTCGGGTTTGCGTTGGAGAACTTCGATGCCGTGGGGCGGTGGCGTGATTTCGAGGACGGCAGAGCCGTGGATGCTGCCGGAGGTTTTCCGGACGGAAGCAGGTTCGAAGGGGTGGACGCACTGGAGAGAGCGATCCTCCAACGGCCGAAAATCTTCGTAGGCACTTTTGCTGAAAAGCTCCTGACCTTCGGGCTCGGCAGAGGGGTTACATCTCAGGACGCCCCGGCCGTTCGAAGCATCGTCGCAGCATCAGCAAGACAAGGCTTCAGGTTCTCTGACATCGTGCTGGCCGTCGCCAACAGCAAACCCTTCCAAATGAGAAAGACATCACCATGATCATCAGCAAGAAAGCGCTGCCGCGGAGAACGTTCCTGAAAACCGCCGGAGCCACTGTCGCGCTGCCATTGCTGGACGCGATGATCCCGGCCGCGACCGCGCTGGATCGGACCCCGGCCCGCCCTGTGAAACGATTGGGATTCGTGTTCATGCCCATGGGCTGCGATCAATCGCGCTGGACCCCCGGCAGCGATGCATCACTCGAAAAACTCTCCCCCATCCTGAGGCCACTGGAGGCAGTCAAGGACAAGGTCACGGTGCTCACCAACATGGAGCTCGCGAACGCCTATCCAGGTTCTCATGCGACATCGAACTCGTCGTTTCTCAGCGCGGCAAAAGCGAAACATACAGAGGGCAATGACTATTATCTCGGCACCACCGTGGATCAGGTGGCTGCCCGGCAGATGGGGAAGGACACTCAACTCCCGTCGCTCGAACTCGCAATGGATCTGCTGGAAAATGTCGGGCAATGCGACAACGGCTACGCCTGCGTCTATCAAAACAACCTTTCCTGGTCCACGCCCACCACCCCGCTGCCTGCGGAAGCACATCCCCGTATCGTGTTCGAGATGCTGTTTGGCGATGGAGGAAGCCGGACAGAACGACAGGCGACTCTTCGCAAACGCGCGAGCCTCCTGGACGCCTTCAGCGAAGACATCGCCAGCCTCAAGCGCAGGGTGGGCCCCGGCGACCGCGGCAGGATCGACCAGTATCTGGAAACTGTCCGCGAGGTGGAGCGCCGGATTCAGCGAGCGGAAGCTGACAACGCCACAACCCCGCTCCCAGACCTCGACCGCCCCGTGGGAGTGCCCCCGGCTTATGCGGATCATGCTCGCCTGATGTTCGAGCTGCAGCTGCTGGCCTTCCAGGGTGACGTCACACGTGTCATCACCTTCCAGCTCGCACGCGAGACCAGCAACCGCACGTATCCGGAGATCGGCGTGCCGGATCCCCATCATCCGCTCTCCCATCACGGCAACGATCCCGACAAAATTGCCCGGATGGCCAAGATCAACGAGTTCCACGTCTCGCTGTTCGCTGGTTTCCTTCAACGCCTCAAGGAAACCCCCGAAGGCACAGGCTCACTGCTCGATCACTCGCTTCTCCTGTATGGAAGCGGCATCGGGAATCCAAACATTCACGACCACACAAACCTGCCCATCCTGGTGGCAGGTGGCTCAACGGCCGGAGTCAAAGGGAACCGCCACATTCGTTACGAGAAGCCCACGCCCCTGGCCAACCTGCATCTCACCCTCCTCGACAAAGCCGGGGTGCGTCTGGATTCCTTCGCCGACAGCACCGGAAAACTCAGCGAGCTGGCTCCACTAACGATCTGATGACTCGCCTGATCGCAATCCTGCTGTTCACCCTCGGCACGGCACAGGCCGAGCTGCCGCCTTATCGTGCCAATACGAATTCACCCGCCACCGAAACCGGTGTTTCGCCCGATGGCAGCACGCTCCTGCATCGCGCCGTTGAAGCTGGAGAAATAAATCGGGTGAAGGCCTTGATCGCTCAGGGAGCCAGAGTGGGTTCTACAAATCGATATGGCATCAGCCCGTTATGGATTGCCTGCCGCGACGGACACGAAGCGATCGTTCAATCGCTGCTCGCCGCTAAAGCGGACCCAAACACTCTGCGCCCCGGCGGCGAGACGGTCTTAATGACGGCAAGCCGGACGGGCCATCCAGGAGTGGTGCGGGCGCTCCTGGAGGCTGGAGCGAAGATCGACGCCAAAGATCGCCGAGGGCAGACCGCCGTCATGTGGGCTGCGGCCGAGGGTCATGTTCAAGTGATCGAGAGCTTGATCTCGGCAGGGGCGGATTTCCGTTCACCCCTTGACAGTGGCTTCACCCCCCTGCTCTTCGCAGTTCGTGAAGGTCGTGCCGAAGTCGTCCACAGACTCATCAAGGCAGGTGCTGACATCAACGAGAGCATCGAGGCAAAACGGAGAGCCTCGCGGGGGCCGCAGACCGGAATGACACCCCTTCTGATGGCGGTCGAGAACGGGCATTTTGAGCTGGCGCTCGACCTCGTCAAAGCCGGTGCAAACCCAAACGACCAGCGTGCAGGTTACACCGCTCTCCACAACATCACCTGGGTCCGGAAACCCGACCATGGCGAAGGCGAGGACGGCATGCCACCTCCTGCAGGTTCGGGCAAGGTGAGCTCGCTCGATTTCGTGCGACAGCTCGTGAAAGCAGGCGCTGACATCAACGCGCGCGTCGAAAAGCCCAACACAGGGCTTGGAGTGTTGAATCGTAAAGGTGCCACTCCTTTCCTGCTGGCCGCGAAAACCGCCGATCTCGCCCTGCTGAAACTGCTCCGTGACTTGGGGACCGATCCCTCCATCAACACCACGGAAGGAGTCACCCCACTCATCGCAGCAGCTGGCTTGGGAACGCTGGCAGCCGGCGAGGTTGCCGGGACCGAGGATGAGGTTCTGGAGACGCTCCGATGGTTGGTCTCCATCGGACAAGATGTGAATGCGGTGGACGCCAACGGTGAGACGGCCATGCATGCCGCCGCCTACAAGAACCTTCCCAAGGCTGTGGAGTTTCTTTCCTCCCACGGTGCCAGGATCGAAGTGTGGAACCAGAAGGACCGGCATGGCTGGACACCGTTGTTGATCGCGGAAGGTTTCAGACCGGGAAACTTCAAACCGTCCTTTGAAACCATTGCTGCCATCCATCAGGCGATGAAGATCGCAGGCGTGACTCCGCCGCCTCCCACCAAGGCCGATGGCATCAACAACAGCGACTTCGGACCTCGTGACCGCAAATACACCCAACCCTAGAGGCCACATCGCGCTCAGTGAACATCCTCAACCTTTGACCAAAGCATGAAAAAAATCCTGATCTCCTTTGCAGCGATCATCAGCCTGTTGATCGTGAC
>VHDG01000466.1 GCA_016871475.1 Verrucomicrobiota bacterium | reverse complement strand
GCCGGTTCACCTGGCATTCCATCACCTCAGGGCTTCACCGCCATATCGGTCGCCCGGCTTATTTTGAACTCATCGACAATGGCGACGGTTATATCGCGCTGGATCGCATCCTCTTCTCGTCGGATGCGAAACCTCCCGCTGATGAGCCTGGAATCGATTCACCCCCGGGAGCCTCAGCCCAGGAGCTGGCTCAAGGAATTGAGAACGCAGTCCACCACGCGCTGGATGGATGGCTTCGCCCGGCAGCTCAATCTGGAGACCTCGGATTAGCGTCGTGGTTGGCTATGAAGGGTTTGCTGGACTGGGGTGCCTCCGGGCAGGAAGTCACAAACCTCATCGGCCGCATGACCCGCTCTGCGGAGGGTTTGCCGCGGCCGATGCGGGTCTTGGCGATGACCGACGGAAGCCCGGAACCCACGCGGGTGTTTCTCCGCGGAGATCACCGGACGCCCGGCGTGGCCGTGCATCGGGGTGTGCCGAAGGCGGTGTCCCGCGCGACCACTTCCTCCCTGGGCGGTGAAGGGAGCGGCCGGCTCGAACTCGCAGGTGCTCTGCTCTCGGAGTCCAACCCGCTGGGCTACCGCGTGATCGTGAACCGTGTCTGGGCGCATCTCTTCGGCCGCGGTCTCGTGGCCACGGTGGATGACTTCGGCACCATGGGGGCAGCCCCAACCCATCCGGAACTACTGGACTACCTGGCCCGGACCTTCCGAACGGAGGGCGGCTCGATCAAAAAGTTGATCCGATCGCTCTGCCTGACACGGACATTCGCCATGTCCAGCGTATCCACGGATCCGGCCGCGCAGGCCCGGGATCCTGACAACTCGCTGCTGCACCGCATGCGGCTCAGGCGGCTGGAGGGCGAGATCATCCGCGACAGCCTCATCGCGGTGGCCGGACAGCTGAACCGGAAGCAATTTGGCCCCTCGGTACCCACCTATTTCACGCCCTTCATGGGCGATCGCATGTGGGTCAGCAATCCCAGTGGCCCCATGGATGGGGATCGCCGACGCACGGTTTACCTCGAGACACGCCGCAATTTTCTCTCCACCTGGATGCTGACGTTTGATCTTCCGTTGCCGGACAGCACGGTGGGACGGCGCAATCAATCGAACGTTCCCGGGCAGGCGTTGGCCCTGATGAATGATCCGCTGGTGCAACAACAAGCCGATGCCTGGGCTACGAACAACTTGAAGCGAACCTCGTTCACCGACCGCGAGCGCATCGAGGACTTGTTCCTCCGTGCCCTGTCCCGACGGCCCCGGAGCACCGAACTGGACCAGATGTTGGCATTCCTCGCCGACCAGGCTGCCGCCCGCGGGTTGTCACCCGAGGTGGCGGCGCTGAACCCGGAGGTCTGGGCGGATGCCTGCCATGTTGTTTTCATGATGAAGGAATTCACGCATGTTCCCTGAACCTAACCCCACACTCCGTTCGATGACCCGGCGTCGCATGCTGCGAGATGGGGCCCTTGGGTTTGGTGCGGTGGCGCTCTCCGCGTTGATGGCAGACAGAAGCCAGGGAGCATTATCCGCACAGCGCCCCACTGCACGAGTCGGCACTCATCATGCCCCGAGGGCCAGAAACGTGATCTTCCTGTACATGGACGGTGGAGTATCCCACGTGGACAGCTTCGATCCGAAACCGAGGCTCCAGCGGGAGGATGGAAAGCCGTTCGGCCTGAAGATGGAGCCGACCCAGTTTGAGGAAAACGGCGCCGTCTTGCGCAACCTTTGGGACTTCAAGCCCTATGGCCAGAGCGGGACGCCCGTGAGTGATCTGTTCCCATTCGTAGGAAGTTGTGCGGATGATCTCTGCGTCATTCGATCCATGGTCTCGAATTTCTCGGAGCACAATGCGGCCAACTATTTCCTCCACTGTGGGACGGGAATGGCGGGCCGACCGAGCATGGGTGCGTGGACGACCTACGGACTGGGCTCTGAAAACCGGGACCTTCCCGGTTACGTGGTTCTTGATGGCGGGTTGATCCCTTCCGGCGGTGTGGACTGCTTCGCGTCAGGCTTCCTGCCCGCGAACTACCAGGCATCGCTTTTGCGCAATCAGTGGCCGGCGTTGGCGAACGTCGAGCCGAGAGAGGGACAGCCAAATCGGCAGCGAAACAAGCTGGCCGCCCTGCGAATGCTGGACCAAGGCACACTTCAGGAACTGGGCCGTCCGGACGCCCTGGAGGCAGCCATCAGCAACTACGAGCTGGCCTACCGCATGCAGATGGCGGTGCCCGAGGCGACAGATATCGCGGGAGAGTCGGAAGCGACCCGGCGGCTGTACGGGTTCGACGCGCCCTTTGAGCACACCCGATCATACGCCCGACAATGTCTGGTGGCGCGTCGCCTGGTGGAGCGGGGGGTCCGTTTCATTGAGCTCACTTGCCCTCGCGCCCACGGAGGCCAGCGGTGGGACGCTCACGGAGATCTGCGCAACAATCACTCACTGAACGCCCGCGCAATCGATCAGCCGATTGCTGCTCTGCTGATCGATCTGAAAACGCGCGGACTTCTGAACGAAACCCTGGTGTTTTGGTCTGGAGAATTCGGACGCACTCCCTTCGCGCAGGGTCGGGACGGACGGGATCACAATCCCTTCGGATTCAGCCTATGGCTGGCAGGCGGAGGTGTTCGCGGCGGCATGACCTACGGCGCCACCGATGATTACGGTTACAAGGCCGTTGAAAACGCGGTGCACATTCATGACCTGCACGCCACGATGCTGCACCTCCTCGGGTTCGACCATGAACGTCTCACCTATCGATTTGGGGGGCGCGATCATCGGCTCACTGATGTGCATGGCCATGTTGTGAAGGCCCTGCTGGCATAGAGGATCGGTTGCAGGGAGGCCCTTCTGCTCAAATCTACCTTCCTGAAGCCACTCATTCCCTTCCATGTTCCTGCACGACATCGAAGGGACGAAGCGGTAGGAAACGCTAATCCAGAAACATCATCAGCATTTCCAGCACGACCTCGACCCCGTCCAGTGAGGAAGTTCCGGCCTGCCGATCCTGGTATTCGATTCCGGTCCGGATCTCAGAATCCCGGGCGAACAGGGTCTCCAAACGCTTCAACTCCGGTCCATCAATCCACAGGGAGTGGCATGATGGACACAGATCCAGCTGGCACCCCCGAGCCTGGACGGCACCCATGGGTTTTTGACACTGGAAGCAGTTGAACACGGGTTGCGTCGGGTGCGGGCAAGGCGAGACATGGCTCGCGAAATTGGGAATCGCGCGGTCCAGCGCGCCGCCCGGGATCCAATGTCCCTGGCAGCGAAGGCAGCTCAAGTAGCGGAATTTCGCCGCCTGGTTTGTGGCTAGCTGGCGTTGATCACGAGGGCAGAGCGTCATGGTGTTAGGGACGGCCGTCGCAAAGGTAGGACAGGCGGAGCGCTGCGCAAGCCTCCACAGCCCTCTACGACACGGCAGGTGATCAACTTCGGCGAGAGACCACGCGAGGCCGATGCTTGCTTTCCATACCGGGGTTTGGGAATGGTTGCCACTTCTTTAGAAAAACAAACCGTTCACGCACTATGAGAACTGCTCTCTCACTGATCTCACCTCCATCAGCCTTCCCAACCCAACAAAGGTTGTCCGCAGTCCGCATGCTCGCTCTTCTGCTTTTGATGCTGGCCGCTGTTGCTGTTCCAATCCGTGCCGCGGAATCAGCGCTGACCGTCACACCCCAGTTCCACATCGTGATCCCAAAGAAGGCCCTCGGCCGGGAATTCCTGATGTCAGCTTCCCTCATCCCTCAGGCCGCAGCCGCCACCAGCACAGGTCTCGCCGGCAAGGTCGTGCGGTTCGAGCTTTTCCATGACGGTGTCGATCTCTACGAGTCCACCAAAGGCCTCGTTGTGACCGAGGACCTTCCCGCCCGGCGCTTGCTCGCCACGCTGCCCATCGTGGAACAGGACGAGGAAAAAGTTGTGGTGGATTTCAACAAGGGCATGCGAAGGGTGTTCACCGAAATCTGGTACGGCAACGCTGGACGGTTCGACTCGAGTTCCATGGACCGCACATTGGAGGTTCCCCAAAGCCGCGTGTTTGCAGCCGAGTCTCGTGATTCGCATCTCGTCATTCGTCAA
>VHDG01000465.1 GCA_016871475.1 Verrucomicrobiota bacterium | reverse complement strand
ACAAACTGTGCCCCCGCATCGATCGCAGCGGAGGCCACGCGAGCGTCCAACACCGTTCCCACACCAATCAGAGCATCGCCCCCTAGCCTTCCCGCTGCTTCACGAATCGCCTCCAATGCATTGGGAATCGTCATCGTCAACTCGATGGCGATGACACCTCCTGCGAGCAACGCCTCGGCCGTCGGAAGAGCTTTAGAGGGATGATCGACTCTGACCACCGCGATGACACCGGGGTTCAGAAGTCTGTGAAGAATTTCGGCATGTGCATGCATGCCCAACCCTGCGCCAAGCCCTTGCCGGGAGGCAAGTCCCGTCACGCACGCGCACGGACGTCGAAACAGGCGAGCTCATCGTGGTAACGAAGGTAAAGCCGCCCATCCAAAACAACCGGGTGCGCCCAGGCATCGCGTTCCTGCACATGGGCGAAACGAAATCTCCCACGCTCAATGAATGCGCCCTCTCCTGCTTCCCACAACAGGACCCAACCATCCTCACAATAGGCATACAGCCTTGAATCAGCCGAAAGAATGGACCCTTTCACCACATCCTCGAGCTGATACAGCGTATTTCCAGTTCGGGCATGGAGCGCAGCCCAGCCTTTGCGACCGGGATAGGACGTGCCGTTCGTTGTGCGCCAGAGGCTGCGGCCTTGAGGATCCAATGCCTGGATCTCAAGATGACGCCCTTTGTCTCCGGTGAGAATAACCCTGCCATCTGAAATGACGGGTGATGAAAACCCACGGCCCAGGTTGGTCGTCGTCCAGAGCCTCGAAGGTCCTCCTGAAGGCCATGATTTCAGCAAACCCTTTTCCCGGCTGACACCATCCCGGTAAGGGCCGCGAAACTGTGCCCAACCCGGCTCCTCGGAACGGATAAGGACCGGCGTGGCTCCAGCTTCTCCGAATCCAGGAAGCCCGGCACCCAGAAGAAGGATTCCCGATCCCAGCAAACTCAAAGTGCGGGATCGCGGAGCCTGGAACCAGCGTTGCATCGATAGACTCAGGGTTCCCCAGACGAAGCAACGCGCCCGGTTCATCAAATGAACTCAGTCATCAGTGATCCCTTCCGGCTATGCTCCGTCACGACGAGGACCTTTCCCGGAACGGTCTAGCTCCGGCAGTTTCCCGGGAAAGCCGGGGGCGTGCTCTGGAGTTATTCGCGGGACACCGCCCTGGCCCAGGTGCGGATCTTAGGATCGGACGCGCTTCGCAGTTTCTCGAGCCGCTCCGGCGTGATGTGTTTTTTGTCCAACCGCCCCTCATCCACCGCCTTCAGGAAAATCAGAGTTCGATCGGCGCGTTGAAGCGCTGCATCGATCGCCAACTGAAGGTTGCTCGGAGTCAGAAGGGAAAAAGCTTTCGCGATCTCCAGGCCTGCCTCCGGTTCCGGCATATCCGACAGCGCACTCACCGCCCCCATCTGAAGCTCGGGATGTGTTGTGAGGCCCAAAAACTTCCTCAGCTGATCTCCACGAGCTGTCCATGTCTCCATCCCCATCATCCGGATCGCATCGTAACGCGTGCCCTCCGGAACCGTGGAGCTCTCCGCCATCAACGCTGCGAGCTTCAACGCCTGTTCCCACCGCGCTAACAGCGCGCGATCACCTGCAATCAAGTCATGAATCCTCGGGCCAGGCTGAATCCCTGCCTGGCTCAACCCATTGATCACACCGCCCCCGATCACAACCGCCTGCCAGTCTCGAAGTCGCTCGTTGGGCTGGGGTGTCGCCAGGTCAATCATGCGGCGAAGCTGACCGTGATCCGCTCTTCTGCCGGCCATCAGCGACACTCTCCACATCCATGGGATGCGACGGTACTCCTCCTTGGAATCGTCCCCAAGCTCCCGCACCAGTTCCTGGAGAATGGCGAAGGCCAGGTGAGGATGAGTTGCGGCCGCACCTTCCTTCTCGGCATCCGAAACCCGCGCATCGAGAAGTATCGCAGCCAGGGCTTTGGGGTCGCGAGGCGGAGCAGAGGGCTGCCTTGTGGCTGAAGGCTGTTCTTTCGCAGTGGGAGCTCGCAGATAGGCCAGCAAGCTTGCCATGGCCTCACGAGAGAGGGATTCCTCCAGGCCCTCTGGCATCAAGGAGAGGCTCATGGGTCGGACGACGCTGATTTCCGATCTGAGGATGGAGAGCGGACTCCCACCCGGCTGAGCCAGCTGGAGCGAAGCGGCAGACTCCGATTCGATCACGCCCGAAACTTCACGTCCGTCGGTCAAGCTCACCTGATAAGCCACGAATCTCGGCTCGACGATGGCGTTGGGGTTCAGGATCTGCTGAATCCAAAACGGCTCGTCCCTGGAAGCCAGAGAATCCAGATCCGGTCCCACGCGAAACCCATTCCCTTTAAACCTGTGGCATGAAGCACAGTTTGCCTGGAAAAGAGCCGGCCCATTGGAACCTCCGGCGGCCGGAGGTTGGATCGAAGGAAGATTGGAGTAGCGCAGAACAATCTGCTGCCGGTCATCGGTGGCAGCCGGCGGCAAGGAAGCCTGAGCCAGTTCCCTGATGCCCTGATTGGGGTGTTTCAGAAGCGCTGTTCGCTGGGCTGGGCTGAGATCCTGGGCCGCCATATCTCCTTTGCGTATCCATTCAAGAACCTGGTGAATCCAGAGGTCGCGAGACAGAAGCACCTGCAATGCTTCGGTCCTGAGTGCGGGTGATTTTCGACCCCAATCCTTCAGGAGCATGATCGAAGAGGTCGAATCTCCGCTTTTCCCCAGACGCTCCAGAGCCGCAGAACGCAACTCGGGAAACTCACTGGAGCTCGCGAGCGACCCAAGAACTTCGAGATCCAACCCTCGTTGCTCCTGCATCCAACCGAGCAACCGTACCGCATCCCGACGATCCGGAATTGCCGCGCTCGAATCGGCTGCGGTTTCCCGGACGCCCATCATGCGAGGGCCCAGTGATCCCGGAATCATCCCTTTGGTTGTTTCAACCCATCGAGCCACCATCGATAAACGCCACCCGCGCAGTGTTCCGTCGCTCTCCACCCACCGATTCACTGTCGAGACGCCTGCCGCATGGGGGTTCGAATGGGCCAATGCGGTAGCCAGCAGATGTTCCATGAAGATCAGGATCGGCGGCGCTGGGTCTGCCCCGGGCTTCACCCAGTCTGCAGTGCTTTCCATGAGAGCTGAGATATGCGGGGGTGCGGAGGACAGGATCGACGCTCGCATCCACGGATCAGCCGCGTGTTTCTGAGCAAGCCGTGCCAGCAGTTTTCCGGCTCTCAAGTCCGGGCTTTGGCCGAGGCTTAACGCCAACTGCTGTTGAATGACCGGAGCCGGGTTGTTCTCCAGCTCCGCCAGCTGAGACCACAACCCCCCGGGAACACTGGCTCCCTGCTGCAGGAAGCGTTCACAAAAGCGCAATGCCATCGCTGCGACGCGGTGATCAGGGTCTCGAAGTGCTCCTTCAATCAAGTTCCACTCCAGCCATCCCCCCATGGCCAATGCAGCCAGTGCCTGGGCTCGCGCAGCCGGATATCGGGATTCGTTTGCAACGCGCGACAAGGAAGGAACACATGCAGGGTCGGCCCGGTGAAACAACGCCAGCTGCACGCGATCTCGCTCCACGCCGTTGGGAGTATCCATGGAGCCCGCCAGCTCCCCGATCTGCATCCGGGTGAGATCTCGCACCTCGCGAAAGGGAACTCCGGCTCGCCCGATACGAAACAGCCGTCCCATGTCCGCTCCCGCCCGCATGTCGAGCGACGCAAGGCGCTGAGGCGTGATCCAGCGGGGGTGTTCCACCAGGAACCGATACATGTCCACAACCCACAACCCACCGTCCGGCCCACATCGCACCTGGACCGGCCGATGCCACGCATCGCTGGAAGCCATGAACTCCCTGCTCTGCTCCGACTCAAACTTCCGGGCCCGAACAAGAGCACCCTGCTGAAGCAGTCCGAAACGCCGGACAAGATTGTGCACGGGCTCACAGACGAATGCGTTACCCTCAAACGAAGCCCCCCACAGATCATCACGATAGATGCCGATGCCACACACACTCGTGGGCCGGTTCAGGTGATCCGGATCATTGAAGCGTTCCGACGGACGACTGATGGGATGCAACTGGTTGGCGTCCGGTTGC
>VHDG01000464.1 GCA_016871475.1 Verrucomicrobiota bacterium | reverse complement strand
CGAGGTGGGCATCGCGCCCGAGAATCCCGCACTTAGCCTTCCTCAGCCATGGCCTGGCAATTGGAACTTTCCCAGCCAGGTTAGCGATGAAACGTTTGTGTGGCTGCGTGTCAAACACCCAGAACCTACGGTGAAGAATGAATTCATTAAACGTCGTCTTGCGCCCAAAACAGTAGGCTTTTACCCCTTGGGCAGCGGGCGATCCGCTGAATTGTCGACCCCGAATCAAGACAGTATCAAGCAATTGCTGCCGGCTAACGCGACACCAAATTCGGCGGGCGGATTCGCGCTTTACGCCCACGGATCTTGGCCAACCGCAGATCCAGACGACTGGTTTAAGTATTGGTTCCGATGGGACACCAGCGGTTATCGGGCTTTGTCGGAAGGACCGCGAGACTTCCAGCTTTCCTCTGAGACTTATCAGGGGGAACGAAGTTCATGGTTAATTCGATGGGGACCGCAGATTCTTCCAATTCAATGGAAGGGCTCTGTCGGCAATGGTGATCACCTATACGAGTTAGTGGTTCGAGCTTGGCTCGGAGAGACTAGAAGGGCTGACCCTTATGATGTATCAAAAGCCCCTTGGATGACTGGGCACGATTTCTATCGATACGAGTTGCCTGAAAGAGCCCGATGGATGAAGTCCGGATCGAGGATATTGGAAGAGAACGCCTACCTTGATCAGTCGCAAGCCCCAATCCGAACAAACCGCTTTTTCTGGAACCCCGGTTCTGGAGATGTAAATGCAAAAATCAATGTGCGAAGCAGGGTTGTGCCAGCGATCGCCCATGAGGTAGACATGGGTTGCGGTCCCAATTTAGTGTACATTCCCGCTGGCACGGTCACCCTGCCGACTGGACGACAGGTGATCAACGGTGGGGGATTCTGCATTGGGAAGTACGAGGTGACCCAAGCCGAATACTTGGCGGTGACGGGCCAGAATAATCCTAGCAGTCAGACCGGGGACCTAAATTGGCCGGTTGATAATGTGAGCGCCAGTTGGGCTGAGGGGTATTGTCGTCTGCTTACCACGCGGGAAAGAGACGCTGGACGTCTACCGTCAGAACGGCACCGCTATAGGCTGCCGACATCGACAGAATGGGAGTATGCCTGCCGGGCGGGTACAACGACAATCTTTCATTACGGCGACGTTTTACGATCAGGAATGGAAAACTTTAATGGAACTAAGGAATATGACCCGTCCTGTGGGCCACGGGGTAACTGCCCCATCAATCCTTTGGGTATCTACCTTAAACGGCCAACGGTGGTTGGAAGCTACACTGCTAATGCGTGGGGGCTTTACGATATGCATGGAAATGTGCATGAATGGTGTTCCGATAGGAACGGACTCGGCTGGCACATCGCCAGCGGCGGCAATTGGGCCGTTTCTGGGGATGAATGTAGATCCGAGAGCCAGCGTTTTTTCTACGATCACGGGAGACCGGGCACAGGTTTCCGAGTCGTGCTTAGTGAGTGGTGAGATGGGTGGAGTATATGACATTCCAATGAGTTCTTAAGAACTCTCTTCCAGGTCATCCCCTTCCGGCGTCCTGTTGCTGGGGCGATGCCGGCCTCCCGGGACTGGATCGAGCGCAACGTCTTCAACACTCGAGCACTCATCGATCTAATCACCATTCCAGGCGCTCCATGAATCTACGTGCTCAGCATCCTCATCCCACCCATGTCCACAAGGGCGTTCCTGAGATTGATGCAGCCCTGCTTGACCGGCAGCCTTGAGGCTTCAGCCTTGCCCTGCATGCGTGTCTGAGGTTATGTGGTGTAATGATGCGTGTGCTAATTGCAGTAGTGGCTCTGTTCGCGGCTTGGGAAACCGCTGGTGCGGAGCAAGCGAAAGCGGTAGCCACGGTCTTCCGCGGATTCCTGGAAGCCATCACGGTAACCGACCCCGGGCAGGGCTACGTGATCAACCCTTCGGTTCGCATTGTGGGTGGCGGAGGAAATGGTGGCGCGGCCGTGGCATTCGTCGAGGAAGGACAAGTTATCCGAATCGTCGTTATCTCCGCCGGCAGCAACTACAGCAGTGCACCCTTGGTCGAGATCGATCCGCCGCCGATGCCAGCGCCAGCGGTCATGGAAATCGATCTTGTAGCCCGGCTCGTCATCAGAGGTCTTACTGGCAGTGCTCATGAAATCCAATGGACAAAGAGCCTTGATGGGCGGAGCGATTGGAGTCATCTCACGAATGTAATTCTGGTCACGGAAGAAGCACGGGTTATTGACACAACCAAGCCCCTGCACGAACACCGGTATTACCGCTTCGTTGAGCTCTATTCCCCAAGCCTTCCACCACTGAAACGCCTAGCATGGATCCCTCCAGGGACTTTCCTGATGGGTAGCCCGGTGAGTGAGCCGGAAAGAGGCATTGATGAGACCCAGCATTCAGTGACGCTAACGAATGGCTTTTGGATGGGGAAATATGAGGTGACGCAAGTAGAGTATTTATCAGTGATGGGGAGCAACCCGAGTTCCTTCAAGAACGGGGTAGACGCTTGGTTCGGCAGCAATGGAGGTCGTGTGACGAACGAACTTCGGCATCCGGTGGAAGGAGTGCGTTGGATTGATGCCACGAACTATTGCGCAAAGTTGACGCAGAGGGATCGAGCTGCAGGCCTGATCCCTGCGGACCATGCGTATCGATTGCCGACGGAAGCAGAGTGGGAGTATGCGTGTCGGGGGGGGTAGCACCACCGCATTCGGCTTCGGGACCGCGATTCGTCAGGGGATGGCAAACTTCAACGCAGATGTAGAATACGATTCCTCGGTGGGGACTGAGAGCAAGCCGAGCAACATTTGGATCGGCCGGACCGTGGAAGTGGGGTCGTATGCCCCGAATGCGTATGGACTGTATGACATGCATGGGAATGTGTGGGAGTGGTGTTCGGACTGGTATGGGGACTACCCTGCAGGAAGTGTGATCGATCCACAGGGTCCGTCGACGGGTTTCTTCCGGGCGATCCGTGGAGGCAGTTGGTTCATCTCCGGCGGGCGATGCCGCGGGGCGATCCGCGGGAACTACGGCCCGGGCAGCAAGAGCTTCGACCTTGGGTTCCGTGTGGTCCTCGCCCCAGTTCGGTGAGTTTGGGATGGGTGTCCGATTTTTTTCCGAGTGTTCTACTCCAGCCGAAAACGCTGTTTTTGATAAGCGAAGCGTCCCTGTTGTTGAGGTTCTAAAACCCTCCCTTACGTGATTTTCTCAAAAGTGCTGCCAGTTTCGAAAATCGGGCTACCGCGACAGATCAGAGCTATCCGTCTCGAATGGCATGTGAACAAGACTTCGAATGGCCGTACGGTTACCGGCCTGCCCAGGTTACTATTGGACCGGGTCGAATTCCGGCGTCACTCGGAAGAACCGAGTGTTGGCTGTTGGGTCGATTGGCTCATGGTAACGAGTCCAGCCGAAGCGGTTCGTAAGCAGGGCGGCATCAGACCAGTTCCGCAGGTCTGGAGAACGTTCTATGCGCATCACCGATGGGGGTATTCCGGTCGCAGCGATCCGGAACACATCACCTTCATCTCCCAAGGAAGTTGAGGACTCCAGCATAAGCCTGGGGCGTTTGGTGAATATTGCGGCAATCACCGCGCTCCGAGTGATTCTGTGAACCAGTGGGTTCTCCGCTCCAACAGCATCTCCGCCCCATCCAATGAATTCCTGCCCCGGCTTCGGGACGGCTGAAATCCTCACGGACTGACCTGTCTCGTAATGGTTCGCACGCGGAAGAACCGCGGCTTGTCCCTCCCCATCCACCGAAACGACGAGCGAGTGCTCTCCCGCCTGCAAAGGGGTAAAGAGCGCAGAGATCGTTGGAGACGGATTGGAAACTATCAACGCCAGCGGGTTCGTGTTTCCACTGACCGCATTACCCCATGCCGCAAGCCGGTGTCCCGGCTCTGGTAGTGCTGTCACAGAGAGGGTGGTGCCAAACGGATACGCTGGAAGCGCCGGTCTTAATTGGATCCGGCCTGCTCCCGAAGGTCGTGTCTGTACCCGTGTCCCAAAGATGGCCTTGATGTGGGTATTGCGGACTACACTAACAGTCAGAGGGTTATTCGTTGCGGCCACGTCGCCCTCCCATCCGAGAA
>VHDG01000463.1 GCA_016871475.1 Verrucomicrobiota bacterium | reverse complement strand
CATCGAGGATCATTTGCGGAACCTGGGTGGTCTTGCCTGATCCCGTGGGGGCTGCCAGCACCAATCGATTTCCCTCGCGAAGCGCCTTGAGGATCGGGCTGTGAACTTCCCAGATGGGTAGATCGCGTGGGCTCATTGAAGGAACAAGAATTCGGCGGAGCCACGTTCAGCAGCCCACCGCACCCGTCAGCTCAGCCGCGTGTGATCACAATCCCGATAAGAGCCAGAACGGACAGGATCAGCATGACGCCGTTGGGCATCATCTTCCTGCTCTGGGCCAGGCGCATTCCGAACAGGAAGGAAAGCGAACCGAAGATCCAGACAGAGGACTGGGGAGGTATGATCGCAAGAGCGCATAGCACCACGGGGATGGCACAAATGCAGGAAGCGATCAGCGATGCCTTGCTCTTGGCCTTGATGAAGCCCATGAGTCCCCCAGCGAGGAGCAACACAACGTATATCCAACAGATAGCAGCGACGGTCATAAGAGGGGGATAGTGAAGAGACAACCGGTGAAGGATGGAAGGATAAATATCATTCGAAACAGACGGGTGTCCGCATTTCCGGATGGATCACGAGCACTGGTCACCACTGACTCTCTCGAAGTCGGACGCATGGTTCGTTGTCCATCCGTCAGGATGCCCGGGCTATGCCCGCTTGGGCTCCTGTGGTCGGACCGTGTGAGCGAATTGGTTTTCCTCCGCGCGTTGGAAAGAACCTTCGCTGCGGTTGCTCACGTTCGCCCAGGAAGACACACCCTGAAGGGTGGACAACGAGCCGTGCGTCCGGCAACCCAGCGACTGACGACCGGCCTGTGCCCAGGTTTGTTGTTCATCCCTTTTGGGTTCCCGGGCTACGGGATGTCGCGGGACAGCAGCAGCCTTGAATTCTGCTCCGTTTTCGGGCGTCATAATCGGCAATCAAGCCATGCCGACAGCGCCGCTTCTATTCTATCGACCCCATTGCATTGGAGGAATGCGGCTCTTGTGTCTGCTCATGTTCGGCTGGCTTCTGGGGGGCTCATCGAGCGTCGCTGCAACAAACTCCCTGGCGGCTGCCTCCGACCGGATCTGGGCTCAGCAAGTTCAGCCGTTGCTCAAGGAGCGATGCTCGGAATGTCACAGTGCTTTCAAGCGGAAGGGAGGACTTGATCTAACGGATCTCTCCACGATTTTGCGGGGAGGCGATCGTGGTTCCGCAGCTCTTCCCGGTCGGCCGGAGGAAAGCAATCTTTACAAGGTGCTCCTGGAGGATGGAGATCCCGTGATGCCTCCCGGGAAGCGGAAGCGTCTCAGTGACGAAGAGGTCGGGTGGATCAAGAATTGGATCCTGCACATCCCCGTAGCCCCCCCATCAACAGAAGACCCTGCATCGGCGCACGCACCTTCCGGCCTCATCCAGGTTAGACCCAAGCTGGATTGGGCGCCCCGGCCCGGCATGACTCCATCGGATGTGGTGGACGGTTTTCTGAAAGCTTCCTGGAAGCGCGATGGCGTGGCGGCGTCCAGGGACTCCACGGACGCCCAGTTTCTGAGGAGAGTCTCGCTGGACCTCATTGGCCGTGTTCCGACTCCTGACGAGTTGCGCACACTCACCGACGACAAGAGTCGGGAGAAGCGTGCCGCCCGAATCAATGTGCTGCTCCAAGGTGCGGAAAATGCCCGTCACATGCGTGAGGTTTTCGACACCGTCCTCATGTCACGTCGTGGTTCCGAATGGGAAGATTCACGCTCCAAGCACAAATGGTTTGGTTACCTGGAGAGCGCCTTTCGCGATAACCGGCCTTGGGACCAGGTTGTACGGGAACTGATCGTGGCACGACCAGCCGACGTGCAATCCGAGGGAGCGTCCTGGTTTTTGTATGAGCGTCAGAACAACGCTCAAGCCATGGCAGAGGCGGTCGCTCCCGTGGTTTATGGAGTGCAGATCAAGTGCGCGCAGTGCCATGACCACATGGTGGCGAGGGAAATCAAGCAGGCACACTACTGGGGCATGGCGGCGGCTTTCATGAGAAGCAAGAATGCCGAAACCCCCGAGGGGCCCCGCGTGGGGGAATCGGCGATCGGCGGATTCGTGAGCTTCGCCAACTTGAAAAAGGAATCTCAACCCGCACGGCTGGTGTTCTTCAACCAGCGGGAGATATCCGAGGCGCGTCCCAAGGAGGGCGAGAAGGAGTCTGACGATCCTTCGCTCTATGTCGTTGCGCCTCCCAAGGAGAAGGAGAAGGGCAAACCGAAGATCGCCACGGTTCCCAAGTTCTCCCGGCGCGAGGCATTTGCCGAGACGGTTGTGAAGGACAATCCGCTGTTGGCCCGCGCCTTTGTGAACCGCGTATGGGCCATGCTTTTCGGAAGGGGCATCGTCCATCCCCCGGACCTGATGGACTCCAAACATCCGCCAAGCCATCCGGAGCTCCTCGACTGGCTCGCCGCGGACTTTGAATCCAGCGGTTACAATGTTCGGCGTTTAATTCAGACACTGTGCAATACGAAGGCTTACCAGTTGAGCTCTCAAGCCCAGCCAGAGTCTGATTCCAGGAAGAAGACCGCTGCCACCCCCTCCTCTCCTGCACTGGCCGAGGTTGATCAGTTTGCACGGTTTGTGCCGAAGCCCTTGAGCGGGGAGCAGATCTACCGGTCCCTGGCTCGCGTGCTTGCGGGAAATCCGACCGGGGATGAACTTTCCGAGAGCGCCGCAGGCATGGAGCTTCGACGTGCCTTCGTGAAGGAATTCCCTGACCTCTTCGCTCCAGAGCCTCAATCGTCGCTACAGCAGGCGATGTTCCTTTCGAATTCGCCCAAACTTTCAAAGCTGTTGGAAGGCGCTCAGGGCTCTCTGATCCTCCGTATGGAGAGCGAGCCACAGTTTCCGGACCGTGCACGCATGGCATTCAAAGCGGTGCTCCATCGACTCCCGGACAAGGAGGAGCTGAAGGCCTGTGTTGAGTATCTGAAAGACCGACCTGGCATGTCGGGAAACCGGCAATTGGTTTGGTCGTTGATCACAGGCCCGGAATTCCTTTTGAACCACTAATGAGTCGATTGCCAAATCCACTCCCAAACCCTGCCTGCGGCGGAGCCGACCACACGCTTCACCGCCGGAAATTCCTGCAGGGCGTCGCATCCGGGTCCGCGCTTTCCCTCTTGAGCTGGGGAGGCCTTTTTTCGCTTCCGGCCTTTGCAGAGCAAGCCAGGAAGAGCGGGAAGCGATGCATCCTGCTCTGGCTTTGCGGAGCTCCGAGTCAGTTTGAGACCTGGGATCCGAAACCTGGACGGCCGACGGCAGGCCCATTCGGAAGCATTCCAACGAAGATTCCTGGAGTGCACTTTGGGGAGCTCATGCCGCTTTGTGCTGGCATGGCGGACAAGCTCGCCGTGGTGCGATCGATGAAGACGACGCAGAGCGAACATCTTCAGGGGATCGACCTGCTGAATCGTGGGAGTGCACCCCGACCTCCCTTCATCCGACCGGCTCTGGGGTCTGTCCTGGCTCAGCAGCTGGGCCATCTCGAGAACCCCATTCCGAACTTCATCCTGCTGGATCCCTGTCCTGAGGGGAATGAGTTCAAGGAATTCAAGGCAGGGAACTGGGCAGGCTGGTTGGGTGCGGAGTACGCTCCGGTGCGAGTGGGCGGTGAGTTCAAGATCGAGAACGTGATTCGCGAAGCTGAGTTGTCGGCACAGGATCACGAAGCACGCAATGCACTACGGCGTTTCCTTGGGAAGAAATTTGAGAACGAGAGACGAAGCGCTGCGGCCAAGTCACAGAATGCGGTTTTTGAGAGGGTGAAGGGCCTCATGAGTTGTGCGCATCTTTTCGACCTGGAGAAACTTCCGGCGAAGGATCGCGAACGTTACGGCCCGGCGACCTATGGGCTCCACGCACTGCTAGCACGCAATCTGGTGGAGAACGGGGCTCCTTTTGTGATGGTGGCCAACGGCATGCCGTGGGACAGCCACGTGTTCCACAACGAGATCTATCAGATGCTGGTTCCGGAGCTGGACAGAGTTCTGCACTGTTTGATCACCGATCTCGAGGATCGTGGAATGTTGGACAACACGCTGGTGATTGCCATGGGAGAGTTCGGACGCACTCCCTGGATGAATCAGGCC
>VHDG01000462.1 GCA_016871475.1 Verrucomicrobiota bacterium | reverse complement strand
CGAGCCGAGCGTCAGCAGCACTTCGGCCTGAGTCTGACCTGCGCGCATGAGGCTTATCCGGGCCATCACCTGCAGTTTGTGACCGCCAACCAGCATCGCCGGAAGTGGCGACGCCTCTTCGCTCATGCCGTGTTTTATGAGGGATGGACCCTCTGGTGTGAGAGCATGATGGTGGATTTGAAAATCGATCGCTCTCCATGGCTGAGGGTGCAGCAATTGCATGATGCGCTCTGGCGGGCTCACCGGGTGTTGGTGGATTTGCGACTCCAAACCGGGCGCTACAGCTACGAGGCAGCAGTGCGACATTTGCAACGACACCTGGGATTTACAAGGGCCAGGGCGTCGGCGGACGTCAACTGGTACACGTCATCTCCGTCCACTCCCATGAGCTACTGGCTGGGCCGCTTGGAGAACGAACGGCTGCGCATGCGCCTGATGGGGGGAAGAGGCTGGACGCTGCGAAAGTTCAACGACTGGCTGCTGAGCTTCGGAACGCTTCCCCAGTCCTGGATAGAGAAGTACGGCCTGGACTGAACAACCCGCATACGGAGGGTTCATGGTGATCGCATTTCACAAGCCCTATGGAGTTCTCTCCGCCTTCACCCCGGATGGTTCATCTCACCGAACACTCGCTGAGTTCGGGTTTCCAAAAAATGTATACCCCGTGGGACGACTCGATGCGGACTCGGAGGGGTTGCTGGTTCTGACGGACGAGCCGAGGTTCAACCAGCTGCTGCTGAACCCGGACCGAAGACACTCCAAGACCTACTGGGCTCAGGTCGAAAGAGTTCCAACCCGGGCCGCTCTGCTCGAGTTGGAGAAAGGAGTGGTGATCGAGGGACGCCCCACCCTTCCCTGTCAGGCGTGCCTCCTGGACCCTCAGCCAACCTTGCCGCCGCGGAACCCTCCGATTCGATTACGTAAGACGGTTCCCGACTGCTGGATTGAACTGGTGCTCCATGAAGGTCGCAACCGGCAGGTCAGAAAGATGACCGCGGCGATCGGCCATCCGACCCTGCGTCTGATTCGGCTCGCAATTGGGAAGCTCAGGCTTGCGAGCCTTGCGTTGGGCGAGTGGCGTGAACTGGCGCCTCCCGACCAATCGCTTCTGGTCACTTGACTTTGGTCGGCAAAGGGAGCCGAATATCGCGGTTCATGACCGTCTCAAAGATCTCTACTCCAGCAAGCCTCCCGGCAGCGTTCGACCGGGTCTGGAGCTTCGCACCGAGCCTGTCCCGCTAGGACACGCCGTCCCAGTCGTCCTGCCATGATGTACCGCGAACTTCATCTTCTCGCGCTTGGGTTCCAGATGATGGCGGCCGGGGTGATTGCTGAGGCATCCAGGTTCCAGGCAACCGCCGGACTGAGCACGGCCCCATCCCAGGGAGTGATCCCGCGAGGCCCCACCTTTTACGCGAATCTCCCACGGGCAGGTCAGCTTCCAGTCAATAATGGCAGGGCCGGCAGCATCGGGCTCGCGATCTGCGAAAACGGCAGCCTCTTGATTGGATGGGAAGACGATGGAGTGGGGTATTCCGACTACAAGGCCGTCTGGAGCATGCACCGGCCTGAAGGAATCAAGGTGCTGCCAGACGCCGAGATCCGCACCCTCACAGAGGACACACAGCCTTTCCACCAGCCATTTCGTTCGTTCTATCGCGGCGATAACACAGCCATTCCCGCAGGCACGGCCTGGGGACCCAAGCTCAAGGCCAATCGTTTCGGTGGTGGTTTTGGCTTCGGTGCGACGGCATTCGCGGTGTGGCAGGAAATCCCTGAGCTCGTTGACATCAATTTCCAGTCCTCGGACGAATCTGAGGGCGACTTTCCCATGCTGCAGCTCTTCTCCTGCGAGGCTCAAACCACCTCGCCAGCTTTTGGAGGGGTTACAGATCTCGAGGCCGACCCTCCCGGAAACATGCGAATCTCGGACTGGGACTTCCTCTCGAACGGCGACATTGTGATCGCAACGGAGAGCCGTCAGACTTCGGACTTGGTGGATCGATTCGGAGGAACGGAAAGAGGCATCCACGTGCTGCTTCGGATCCATGGCCCGGGCGGAGTTCCGCGAACCCCTCTCTTCCTCGCCAGCCAGGATCCGGTCCCCACGGAAGCGTGGCATGGTATCGGAGTTACCCGCACAGGATTTGCCCTCCGCTTCCTGAAAGCAGGCCGGGTGATGGTCCGGATGTTCAATAATTCGGGAGAACCACAGACGGGCGACATCGACCTAGCATCACTTGCTGGAAACGAGATCCATGCCGCGGGAGGCCGGGGCGACAATGCTGGTTTTCAGGGCAACGGAGACGACGCCTATGTCGCCGCCTCAGTCGCTGACGGGGCTCCATCCTCTCCAGTCGCGGTGGCCGTAATCAATCACGACGGCACGCTCCGCTGGTCACGTTTGGCCGCCGATGACTATCCCCTCGCTCTGTCACCGAGGGTGGATGCCGCCATCGACGCTGACGGGCGGGTTTGTGTGGCTTTTTCTGGTGGTGCAGAGGGAGCTCCCCCGACTTTCCTGCAGGTCATCGCCCGTATGTTCGATCGCCAGGGCGACCCTCTGACAGCAAGTTTCCGGATCAGCGAAAGCGAGCTTCATGAGGATTCATCGGAGGCATCCGTGCATCCCAGGATCGCCTGGCGTGGAAGCCTGCTGGCAGTGGCCTGGGAAAGCCGGAATGCCCCCGGCACCGTCAACCGAACGATCGCAGCCCGGGCCTTCAGCACCCCGCTCAGTTCGCCCAAAGCAATCGCCGCGACCCTTCCATCACCCATCTTCTACGCCAACTCCCTGGATCCTGAAACTCCGACCGACAACAACGGAGCGACCAAGGACCTTCAACTGGCTGTCGCCGCAGATGGATCAGTGCTTCTCGGATGGCAGGATCGTGGAGGTTCTCCCGCCGATCACGGAGCTGTGTGGGCGCTTTTCGATCGCACCGGAACCTCGGCCTTGAAGCCGCTCGTGGTCACCTCAAGCCAGCCGGAACGGACGCCTTTCGTTTCTCGTCTCAGGTCATTCTATCGGGACGATGGCTCGGTCATCGGCGGGTGGCCGGTGCAACACCCCCGTCCCCGAACCAGTCGCTTCAGCCTTCAACGCGGCTTTGGCGCCAGCACTGTCATGCTGGGAGCCGAGCTTCCTCAACTTGATCCCCTGATCCTCCAGGAGACTGATGAGCAACGCGCGGAGATACCCGTGCTCCAAATGCTTCATCCTGACGGGTCCCCTGCCACGAGAGTCTTTGCAGGCGTCTCAGAGGCGGATGCCGACTCCCCCGGTGGCATTCAGCTTGGGGATTGGACTTTTCTGTCAGACGGCAACCTCGTCCTCGCCCTGGAAAGCGAGCAGACCTTGGACCTCACAAACCGGTTTGGAGGCTCGGTTCCGGGCTCCCATATCGCGATCCGGATCATCAAGAAGAGCGGCTCCGAAGTTCGCCCCCTGAGCCTGCCGACAGCCGATGCCGTTAGTTCCGCGGGGCCTGTGGAGCTGGCTGCATCGAGGGATGCTTTTGCGATACGTTTCAGCCAGGCAGGAAGACAGAAGCTGGTTCTATTGAACAACGACGGCACAGCCAGGACGCCGCCCATCGATTTGCTCACCAACCTCTTCCCAGGCACGGACGAACCGCCCGTGAAGGAATGCCTGGGCCTCGACTCCACATCGACCCATTTCCTGGCAGTTGCCGGAATCAGCAATGCTCTGGGCCAGATCAGGCTGAGAGCCGGATGTTTCGACAGGGATGGGGCTCTGCTCTGGGTTGCAGATCCTCTTCGAAACCTGGACTTCGCCCGGTGCCTCGATGCAGATATCGCAGCGGGCCCGCTTGGTGAAGCAGCCGTGGTGTTCACGCTTGCCAATCCCGACGGCACAACGCAGGTCGGGGCAAGGCTTCTGAGAACAAACGGGCTGTCCCTCAGCCCGGTGTTTGGCCTGAGCGAAGCAGCGTATGAACCCGAGCATCGCTGGATCGCTCGGAACTCCCAGGTCGCCTGGCAGAACTCGTCCCTGGTCTTTGCGTGGGAGAGTCATGATGCGGGTGGCTCGCTGGGATTCCGGGCGGCGTTCCGAAGGTTTGAGCTGGGCGATGCTCCCACGGATCTTCGAATCTCCTGG
>VHDG01000461.1 GCA_016871475.1 Verrucomicrobiota bacterium | reverse complement strand
CTGCGTATCCTTTGAAACTGCGATGAGCCAATCCTGAAGAACACCGTTCCCAAAGGACGATCCAGAACGAACCGACGTCCCTCGTCGTTCCAATGCACCGCCGTAACCGGCTCGTAGGTTCCGTCCACGGTGGTGGCCCCCAGCAGGACAGGCTTGTCTCCTTCACCTGAAGCGCCGTTGAATCGAATCCAGTTGAGCCTGAGTTCTCCGACATCAGAGCCGGCAGGCCTGACGCGGATGTGGAGTCTGCCGCTGAGATTGCCCGCACGGATGGGCGTCCTGACGTCGAGATAACGGCCTTGTGTATCAGCCACGTCCGCAGCGCCCACGAGCAACCCGCCACCCTCCTCCTGCCACAGCTCGATCGTGCACCCTGGCAGGGAACTCCATACCCTGAGCACCACCTGACCGATGGCGCGCAGATTCACCGTGTCCAGAGTCCAGGTCGGGTTGAGAGATCGAGGAAACGACCAGACGACATCCTGTCCACCACCCCATGTGTCTTGTGTGGGGCGCGATGCGAGTCCGCTGATGACGGAGCCGTGCTCCGCTTGTTTGAGCCGTGGATGGAGCAGCGCTGAAGCAGAAGCTGTCAGCGGATCCGCCACTCCGACACCCCGGTCAGTCACCGAGACACGGAGGAGCAGTCCTAATCGATCGGTGGCTGCATCTTCGATCTCGGGTGCGCGAAACACCCCGAAGCAGCCGCTCAACCCGCCCAACCCATGCGAATGATCGTTGTGTGTGAGAAACGGCTCGAGCAGCAGGGCGTCGCACTGAAAATCTCCGTCCTCGGTGTCGAAAGCGGCCAGTTCGTAGCCGATTTTGCGGCCCCAGTCGAAGAACGCCCCACTCGGCGGAGCAATCAATGCGACCTGCGGAGCCTCGTTTCCTGCAACGATTCGCACTTGAGCAACACTCGACAAACCGAGCTCATCCGTGACACGCAGCGTCATGGAATAGTTCCCTGCGTTGGTGAATGTGAGGGAGGCTGTCGTGTTCGTGGACCGAACGGTTGTCTCCCCTCCGAGCATCCAGGAGAAAGACAAGGAGTCCCCATCAGGATTCAGTGTTCCCTGGCTGGAAAATGTGACAGTCAGGGGAAGACGACCGCTCAACCGGCTGGCTTGAATGACAGCGGCCGGAGCCCGATTGCCGCCCGAGTAATCGATGCGGATGATCCGTGCGTCCTTGTTTTTCCCTTCAAAGCCGGTTCCCCATTCGATCATGTAAATGGCGCCATCGGGTCCGATCTCCATCTCAATGGGCCGGTTGAGTTTCAGCGTTGGAAGAAACGGCAGGATGGCCAGGAGATCCCCCTTCTCATCCAGCTTCACCTCCTTGATGAAGTTGCGGGACCATTCGTAGATGAACACCGACCCGTCGAAATAAGCAGGCAGCTTGCGGATGGAGCCATTTCGGGAATCGAATTTATAGACCGGCCCTCCCATCGCGGTGCGGGGGAGGCCTGGATCAATCTCTGGAAAAGCTCCTGCTGGACCCGATTGATACCAAATCCATGCCGGTCGAGCGGGGGGAAGGTTGGTGATGCCGGTGTTGTTGGGAGAGAGATTCAATGGAGCCAGCGGGTTAAAAACACCGAGACTTTGACGGGTGGCAAAGTCGTATCGCCAATACGGGACATTGTTTCCGAGAATGTAAGGCCATCCGTAGTTGCCGGCGCTGCGAGCCTGGTTCCACTCATCGGCACCCGCGGGGCCACGACGTGGGTCGTCTACGCCCGAATCAGGTCCGACCTCCCCCCAATACAACCAGCCTCTCACAGGATCCACGCTGATCCGAAACGGGTTGCGAGCTCCCATCACGTAGACCTCAGGACGCGTTCCTGCCGTATCCGGAGCGAACAGATTTCCTTCAGGAATGGTGTAGCCGCCGTCCGCCGAAGGTCGAATGCGCAATATTTTCCCCCGCAGATCGTTGGCGTTACCGGAAGATTTCTGAGCATCCCAAGCCGACCGCCCGGGACGTTCATCATTGGGTGCATAGCCGTTCGACTCAAACGGGTTGGTGTTGTCGCCCGTGGACAGGAACAGGAGGCCGTCCGGCCCAAAGGCAAGTGATCCACCCGAATGGCAACACTGGTTACGCTGAGTCGGGATGGTGAGCAGAATTTTCTCCGACGCCATGTCGATGACGTCGTCCACCAGCGTGAAGCGGCTCAGGTGCTGCTTTGCGATCGGACCCGCGGGTGAGTAGAATAAATAAAGCCACCGGTTGGTTTCAAACCCAGGATCGAGTGCCAAACCCATCAAGCCATCCTCGAAGAGTGTGGTTACGTTCAAGGCTCCTGCGACACTGGTCGTCTGAGAATCCGGATGCCATATCTTCACGCGTCCGCCACGCTCGATAAAAATCACACGCCCATCCGAGGTAACTGCCAGCTCCATGGGATCCTCGGGCGCGGTGACGAGAAGTTTGACCGCGAAGTGACCATTCACCGTGGCTCCGGCGTCCCCGGATGCCTCCCGAGCCACCCACAAGATCCCCTTGAGCACATGCTCCAGAAGCATCGGGTCTGACCAGCTCCCCGGCTCGGAACCGAGGGTTGTGACCCACGCTCGACCGCCATCAAAGTCACGACACCAGCTCACCGGGAGATCATGTCCCAGCGTTGAAGCGGGGGAGATGTTCCGACCGTCGATGGAAGCGAGAACATGCGAAGAGCCGCGGGGGCTCGAAGCCAGTTGTGAAACCCAACGTTCAGACCGTGTCCACCGTCGGGGAAGTCCCGCCGTACTTGCGTGAGCGCCGTCGAGAACCCGCACTTCACCCGGTTCGAGCGTGGTGAGAGAGGTCTGCAATGCCCGGGTGCCGAGGAGCTGCTGATACCAGGGCCAGTCGCTGGAACTGGGTAAGGAGCGGATAGCCACGAGGCCTCCCCCGCGCTGAACGAACCGCTCAAGCGAAGCCCTGCCAGCGGGGGTCAGGGAGGTGAGGTCGGTGAGGATAGCCAGCACGACCTGGGCGGAAGCCAGGGCGGGATCGGACAGATCCGACGGATCGGCTACAGCGCTCGTGACCCGATGTCCCTCGGCCTCGAGGCGTTGCCTGAGGGCTTGGGAGGCGGAGGCAGCAGCGGGCCGATCCTGTTCTGATGGCGATACGATCAGAAGGACCGACAGAGGTTCGTGCGCGGAGCAACTTCCACCAACGCTTAGAAAGCTGATGAAGGCCGAAAGCACCACGACAACCAGAGTTCGAGGGAGGCTCAGGCGGAAGACCGTATCCTAAATAAGTCTCATTGAAAGACCTCAGTCAGGGTGGAGAGACGATAAGCCCATCTCTTCAAACCACCGACTGCCTTATCCCGAAGTGCTTCGACACAGGACAAAATTTCACGGCTGTGGTTCGAGATCGGACAGAGGGGCGGGAGGCGGGTTGCAATCGCTCCCCCGGTACAACCGCAACCCGGCCAACTTGTCTCCTTCCGGTACATCCGATTGGGTAGGGCTCTCGGTGAACAATGCCGAGTGAATTGCTCTGGCACGCCCCCTGCATTGAGGACCAAGCACGGGGGAAACCTCGAACAAGCTACAGAAGGATCAGGCCATGAATACGAAAACACTCGGAATCATATCAGCGACGCTTTCATGCCTCACCTGGATCAACTGGCAATGCAACGCCGCGGATACCAAACCCGAATCACCCAAAGCACCTGCCAAAGGGAAGCACGAACTCAACGGCGCCACGGTCTCGGTAGGCATCCCGAGAGGCTGGACGGAGCTTAGCCAAACCGGCCGGATCAGTTTCTATTCGCCAGACAAGACGTCCGTGATTTCGATTCGATTGCATCCGACCTCAGCGACGGGTCAGTCATCACAGCTACTTTCAGAGAGAACACGAGAGATCGCCCAACAACGGTACCATTGCTCAGGCATCCTGACGGAGCAGCCGTGGACGGGCCTGCGCCACCAGGGTCGGATTGTCGATTTCGAGAAGGTTCAGAAGGACGCCCAGGGCAGGACTTCGGCAACAATCCTGTCCAGACTGGCAACCACTCCGACCCTGAACGGGCTTCTGGAAATTTGCTACAGCGCACCAGCAGCAAGCTTCCAGAAGCAAATGCCAGAGCTGGAAGGGGTATTGGAGAACCTGCGACTGGAAACGCCGGGGGATCTGCAGGCCTCCAAAT
>VHDG01000460.1 GCA_016871475.1 Verrucomicrobiota bacterium | reverse complement strand
AGCAACGAGGCGACTGTGTTGGGATCGCTGCTCATCAGCTCAGTCAGCTGCCGCTGGGTAAGTCCCTCCGCCTCCCTCAGAATCCGCATCACCGTGAACTGATCCGGTGTGATTCCGAGATGTGCAATGCGCCTTCGAAAAGCCTGGTTAAGTCCATACCAAGCCTTGCGCAGCAAGGGTGGAAGCCGACGACGCTCAGGGGCATCCGCAGGGAAATCCGTGCCTGGAATGGAATCGTCAGAATTATTCGGATCGCGCTTGGCCATGCTGAAATCAGCTGAGTTTTACGCGCGAGCCAAACAGCTCCTCATAAGCAACACAATACGCAGCGATGCCCACGGGCATTGTGATCAACAACCCAACGCAACACGCGAGCGCTCCAGTCAGTTGAAGAAGAAGAGACACAAGGAAGAGTCCGAGGAGAGGCAGGGTCTGCTTGATGGAAACCCGCCAGCTTGCACTCAGCGCGTCACCGATGTCATATCCCCGATCAATCACCAACGGCGCCGCGAAGAGGAGGAGCAGTCCGATGGCGATCGAGATGGGAACGACCGCGAGCAGGAGGAGAACAAAACCCACGACAACAGTAGGCTCTGGAGGGTTTCCGAAATTAAACCTACCCCAGACGTAAGCGGCGATCCCCACGGGAATCAACGGGATCCACCCGAGCAGGGTTGTGATCAGGCCGGTGAGCACCAAACGTAACCAGGACCTCGAAAACCCTGCGAACACATCCCCCACGCCTGGCCCCTGCCTTCGCAAGCCCCGGATGCAAACCCACCACATCCCAGCGACCAATGGGGCGTTGATCAGGAAGCCTATGCACCCCCCCACAATTGGGATGGAGCTGATTCCAATGATGCAGAGCATCGCGAGCAGGAATCCCCCAAACACCGAGCTCGTTTCGAGTTTGAACAAATCCCAACCCTCCCTCAAACAAGCCATCGGTGAGAGAGGTTCACGTCTCTGAGCTGCCTCCACGAGGATTGGAGGAGTCGCGAAGGGCAGCCCCCCGGACTCCCAATCCGCCTGCGCAGTCTGAGGGTCAGGCATCGGTGGGACATCCATCGTGCCAGAATCCGAACCCCTCCAGTCCGGCATCCCCTCTTTCCAGATTTGCTGATAAGGAAGCCAGTCCGGCATGCCCTCTTTCCACACAAGGGTATTGCCCCGAATCTGCCGTTCGTTGATCAGCCTTGCCAGTTCAGCATCGTCCACCGGCCCGGCCTGTTGCCCGTCTTTCGCGTAGTAATAGCTCATTGGATCAATGTTTAGGGTTCAAGGGCTGCTGCGTAAGGGCACTCATTGCGCTGCAGTTCGCGGAGCATCACGATGCCGCCGGTCCACAGCAATCCCTTTTCTCTAGCTCACTCTGCCCGCCGCAGGGTGAATACTCCCTTCCTACACAGGAAGCGCCCTTCGGGTTGCAGGTAAGTGCGGTCGAAAACCTCTTCGACACTCCTTTGTCCATAGCTCCAGGTCGCCATCCTCCCCAGGAAACCCATGCGCCATCGCGTCGCACACGGCACCGAACCCGGGCAGGGAAACCAGAAATCGTTCGTGGTCCCTGAGACTGCTGGATCTATCGGTTCGAGGCCCCAGGCGTGGGGAGAACTGATGTCCACTGGTCGGCATCCTCATTCGATCGACCATAGGCTTCATTCTCTCCCAGTCGCCCGAATTCAATACGGTCCAGGATGGCATTGTCGTTGGCATCGGTATCCGTCAGGAAAAGCTCCTCCCCACCTGCCGAGAGTTTGAAACTCGCATGCAAGCCCTGCGCTGCCCCTCCATCCTCATCCGCCCAAACGAGCAAATAGCCGTTGGCTGGAATCCTGACCCCGGCCGGAAACCGCCACTTCCTCGGATTGTTCGGTTCATCGCTCAGATACCGACCCGTCATGTCCACATCCTCGTCCGTGACGTTCCTGAGCTCGATCCAATCATCATACTCGCCTTGGGGATCCGCCAAGGTCGTGGAGTTCGAGGCCATCAGTTCATTCAAGATGACAGGCGATGATGAAGCCGTTGCAATTACGACCCGATAGGCCAACGGATCTCCCTCAGCACGGTCGGGGTGAAATCGAGCCGCCCGGGCGGCGTTTGCGGAACGAGCTTCCACATAATAGCGGACCTTCACTCCAGCCGGATACGCCGGCACCGCACCTCCAAAAACCCCATCGTTCGCATCGCCATCACCGTGCAAACCGTCGTCCAACATTCGCAAGAATCGAAACCGTCCATGATTCGCACCTCGATGATACAGCCACACGGAGTCAATCGGGTCGGAGCCTCCTCTTGTCACAAGCGCGGTAATCCAGGGTGTTTCCTTGGCTCCAGGCGGAGTAGCGGGAGCTGTGACAGCGACGATCTGAGGCTGGAGCGGACGCAGCTCGGCGTGGTTGGTGAGAAAATGGTAGCGGTTTGTCACCCAGGTCTTCAGCTCACGAATGGCGTTGGTGTGATTGGCGGCCGTAAAGCCTTTGTTGGGATCCAGGAGGATCGCCGAGATGCTGAGTCGATGCAGAAGATCAACGCGGGGAGTTAGGATGGAAGGATGGAACTGCTCCCGCAGGGCGGTCCGGAGATGCGCAAGGTACCGCTGTCGAAGCTCCGGAATCGCCAGGAACCGGCCCAGC
Organism: Verrucomicrobiota bacterium; assembly: GCA_016871475.1. Taxonomy (GTDB): domain Bacteria; phylum Verrucomicrobiota; class Verrucomicrobiia; order Limisphaerales; family UBA11320; genus UBA11320. The sequence goes on along the minus strand of VHDG01000460.1, from coordinate 1,535 downwards.
ACAGGTCGGTTGTTGCTGCCGGCACCCTGGACCGGCGAGAGGGTGGCGTCTGCGGGAACGAAAGCTTCGTTTCCATCATGCTCCACAGGATGAATGCGGCCGCTCTCGCGCTCGTAGTAGAAACCATAGTCGGCACCCTTGTTCCAGTAGCTGTCGTCATCGGCAAAAAGGTTCTCGAACGCCAGAGACCAAAGCCAGTTGTCCACGGCAAGCACGTCTTCAACCTTGTCCCTGAGTTCTGCCGCTGGGGTGGTGTTCAGGACGCGGATGGCGTTCACGAGTCGGCCATAGGCAACATCGGACGTGGAGTTGGTGGTTTGCAGGGTGTAATGCTGTCGGTAGGAAGCGATGTTTGTTGAGCCAAGGTAGGCCAGCGCGGAATTCGATCCGCTGAAACCACCGCCACCACCCGGACCACCCCCACCCAGGGCAGCATTCGGAGTTCGCCACCGATCTCCGTCATTGCTCGGAAAGTAGGCGTTGATGAGCTGGCCGTTCTCCTGCTGAACCAGCGTATAAACGCCCCACAACGATCCATTGATGAACACCTGGGCCATCGAAGCCCGGGGACAGGGGGTGTAGCGTCGCATGGCATCAAAGTACAGGGCCTCGCGCATGATCGTGGAATCACCGAAAGCGTTGTTGAGGTTGATCGTTTCAAAGCTCATCAAATGCCCAGGAGCGTTTGTATGGTCAAACTCCAGGTTGATGGACTTCTTCGTTCCCGACCTGCTGTAGGAAGTGTTCCCCTTATAACGTGCACCCGTGCCCACGTTCGTGATCCCGTTCAACAAACTCACCACGCCCAACGTATTGATGCCGGAGGTGCGGCTGTTCGCCAGAAGGGTGCTCCAGTTCTGTTGGGTGAACCGGAGATGAATCGTCCGGAACATCGAGAAATCAAACAACCCATCCGACTTCAAACCTCGATAGAACAACTGCGGTCCGGACATTGGACCCGCGCTGCGCCATGGGGCTGAGGATGTCTTTCCCGAATGCAGTGTTCCGAACTGTGTGACGGTCGTCCATCGCGTCAAATCAGGAGAGGATTGAAGCCACCAATCATCGTTGGCATCCCCTCTGAACTGAAGAAGGGACTGGTCACCCGACCTGATGGAAATCAGCTCGCCGGCGGGAAGGTGGGAAGGGTTGAGGAGCGTCCAAATTAGGACAGCAACGAAGGCATGAGCCCGGAGGATCTTCATGAACGACCGAAGTCGAGCGCACAGTAGCACCCTGTCGGAACGTAATCCAGCTTCCAAAATCAGTCAGCTCCGGCAAGGACGAGGGCTTCCTCTGGAGCAACTCATCCACATGTATTCCGCCTGAATCACATGCGGATGAGTTACTTGGAAGGGTGCCCGAGCTTCGCTCGCTTGCCGCTACTTCACCACATCCACCTGCAGATCCCTCAGCGTGTATAGCTCCTCCGACTGCACTCCCTTCATCCTCCTGGCTCCCGTCTTGCGCCTCTTCCCAAACCTCTTCCTAAACGTCTGAAACACTTCCTCCACAAACTTCCTCCTTCCAACCAC
>VHDG01000459.1 GCA_016871475.1 Verrucomicrobiota bacterium | reverse complement strand
AAACTAGGGATCACCCGTTCTCCACGCAAGGAGTATGCGCGGCTCGCATATGAATCGGATCGGTCGGATCAGTCGGATCAGTCGGATCAGTCGGATCGGTCGGATCGGTCGGATCGGTCGGATCGGTCGGATCGGTCGGATCGGCTTCGAGATGCGCCCCTGCGGCTTCCGGGATGAAAGCCATGCTTGACTGCGAGGAGGTGTTGCTTATCCCTCTTTGCCGAACGAAACACCCATAGTCAGCATGAAGATCTCCAGCGGAACCACCTTGATCTCGAACGGCCAATTGATTGACGGGACCGGGGCTCCTGCGGTGCCGGATGGTGCCTTGCTCATTCAGGACGGGCGCATCGTTTACGTGGGACCTGCCTCGGGTACTCCTGTTCTGCCCCCGGATGCGCAGCGCATTGATGCACGCGGTGGAACGATCATGCCGGGTTTGGTGGAAGCCCACTTTCACGCGACGTATTTCAACATCGCGGCCCTTGAAGACCTGGATATCAAGTATCCGGTCGAATACGTCTCCTTGCTCTCGTCGGTGAATTGCCGTCTTGCACTGGAATGTGGCTACACCGCAGCGCGATCAGGGGGCTGCCTGTTCAACATCGATGTGTGGCTCAAGACAGCGATTGAGAATGACTTCATTCCGGGGCCGCGTCTGGCTGCCAGCGGACGCGAGATTTGTTCGGCGGGCGGGTTGATGGATTGGAACCCTGAGTTTCGGAAGATTGGCATGGAAGGCCTGGTGTTCATCATCAATGGCCAGGACGACGCGCGCAAAGCGGTTCGGGCACTGGTGAAAGACGGGGTTGAATGGGTGAAGACTTACCCCACTGGCGATGCAGCATCTCCTGATGTGAATGATCACCACACGCTCTGCATGACTTTCGAGGAGATGCACGCCGTGGTCGCGACTGCGCACAACCACAAGATGAAAGTCACCGGCCACTGCAGAGCCACTCAAGGAATCAAGAACGCGCTGCGCGCTGGATATGACACGATCGAGCACGGGACTTTCATGGACGACGAAGCGATGGATCTTCTGCTCGCGCGCAACACGCCCGTGATTCCGGCTTTGCAATTCGAGAAGGCAAGCGTGGAGCGAGGGCCGGAGTTTGGTCTGCCCCAGGCAGTGATCGACGGACATCAGGAAACCCTCGATGGGGGGTGCGAGAGCGCCCGGAGAATTCTCAAGGCCGGAGGGCGGCTGGGCATGGGAGGCGACTACGGCTTCGGCTGGAACCCTCATGGGGACTACGCCAAGGAGCTTGTGTTCTTCGTGAAGGACGTTGGGCTTACACCCCTGGAAGTCATCAAGTGCGGCACAAAAACCGGCGCGGAGATCATGGGTCGTGGCGACGAGTTCGGAACCTTGGAGAAAGGAAAGCTGGCTGACGTGCTCGTTGTGGACGGGGATGTGCTGAAGGACATCGGGCTTCTCACCCAACGATCCAGGTTTCTCGCCGTTCTTCAGGGAGGCGTGATCAAGGCAGGGACACTTGCGAAGCCTTTCCCCATGGTTGTGACGCGCGAGAAGTAATTGCATTGGGGCGCTGAGAGGCGTAGAGGGATCGGCCTGGATGGGGAACGTAGTGTACAGACTATTTATCACGGGCCGCGGCGTTACGGGGCGGTTGGAGTATTTTTTCTGGGGGCTAGGCTTGATGGCACTCAAGTTTGTGCTCGATTTCTGGATCGCTCGCGCCTGGTTCGGTGAGTCGTGGCATCTTTGGAGCTATTTTCGGATCCTCGCTGAGTCGTGGCAAACCTCTCAGGCAACCCGCGGGTCGTGGATGCCCTTGGTGCTGTTGGCGGCTTCGATCCCCTTTGCGCTGGCAGGAGTCTCTTTAACCATGCGGAGGCTGCGAGATGCCGGCTGGCCTCTTTGGTTTGGAGCTGTTTTTTTTGTGCCCGGCCTCAATCTGCTTCTTTTCGCAACCCTTTGTTCCCTTCCCAGTCAAAGGTTGAAGCCCACCGAAGAAGTGGAGATCAACAGGCCGCCAGATATTGTCCAGCGGTTGATGCCGGAGTCTCCCTGGGGCTGCGCGACGCTTTCATCAGCCTTGGCCGCAGGATTTGGCCTTACAGTGGTTGTTACATCCACCCTTGGGCTCGGAACGTATGGATCTGGTTTGTTTGTAGCACTACCCGCGGCGCAGGGATTCCTGGCCGCTTTGCTCTATGGTGCCAGGCGACATCGCACCCTCAAAGAATGCGTAGGAGTCGCGCTGGCGTCGGTGGCCGTGACCGGCTTTGCGATGCTCGCCTTCGCTTTTGAAGGTCTGATTTGCCTCATCATGGCGGCGCCGATCGCCCTCATCCTTGCGGTCCTTGGCGCTATCGCCGCGTTCTTCATTCTCTTGGTAGCCCGTCCGTCGAAGACTCTGGTGCCTGCCTTTTTTGCTGCCGCAGGGCTGCCGTCTGCATGGATAGCCCAGGAGGCAGCAACCGTTCCAAGGCCAGAGGTTTTTCAGATCACAACCTCAGTGGACATCGATGCCGCACCTTTGGTCGTCTGGGAACATGTGGTTCGTTTCAGTGAGCTGCCTCCGCCGACCGAGCTGATCTTTCGCTTCGGGATCGCCTATCCGATGCGCGCAGAGATCGTTGGGACAGGTCCCGGAGCCATCCGAACCTGCCACTTCAGTACCGGGCCCTTTGTTGAACCCATCGAAATCTGGGAGGAACCTGTTCTGCTTAGGTTCTCTGTCACTTCGAACCCAGCCCCTATGGAGGAGTGGACACCTTATCCTCATGTGCATCCACCTCATCTGGAAGGCTTCATGAAATCTCAAGCCGGACAGTTCCGGTTGGTGGCATTGCCAGGGGGTGGAACGCGGCTTGAGGGAACCACCTGGTACGAACATGGATTGGAGCCTGCACGGTATTGGCGAGCGTGGTCAGACTGGATCATCCACGCCATACACCTCCGAGTGTTGAAGCACATCAAGCAGGAGAGCGAGACTCCGCTGGTCAAAGCCTCAGCTGACATCAGCTCAAGCACTGAGTAGATTTCATGATCGACTCTCAGGAACGGCTACACGTTTGCTTTCAGTCATACTCAACGCCAGCCGAACTCACCGTGTTCGATCGACCAGTCCGCTCCGAAAAAGCCGGCGACTCGTGTGCCTTCCGCGCCCACTCTCAGCGAGTCCGGGCCGAACACTGTGCAATCTGGAAACGCGACTCCGGCTAGAAAGTAAGGCACGCGGTCTGTCAACCGGAGCCCGGGCCCACCCGTGCCCGAGACGGCTGCGACACACGCGACATCGCTGCCAGGTCTCGGTCTGAGAAACAAGCACGCCAGGTCATCACCCACGATCTCACGCGATCCCACACTCACTCTCCCACGGCGGACCTGAACCGGGCTTTCACCCAACAGCGATGGCCACGCTGAGTTGCTGTCTGCATGACCGTAGAGAATCACTCCTCGATCCCGATCCTTGGCCGCATCGAATTCAGTGTCCGGCACCACATCAATACTGCCGTTGCCACGGTACCAGAAGGATTCGGCGTCGAAACGGGCCTTGGAAAAGGCCCAGGCGTTTTCCTCCGCGGTACCGCGAGTTCCGTAAACGAACATCATCCGATGCCTGAATGCTTCCTTGAAGGGCCCGTAGCGGTGGGGCCCTTTTTGTTGCAAGGAAGGTCGGCTCGTTTGTTTCCAAGCACCTGCGTCACGAGAGAACCAAACTTTGGCTTCAGCCGGGTTCACCGTGAGATTCGTCAATCTCACCCCATCAATTTCCACAGACAGAGATTCTTCTGGCTTCGTGTGCTTCAGACTAAAGGCCATGCGCTGGACGTTCTCCGTGGTGGCGGAAAAACGGCGATGGTCAGGATCCCAGCGGGCGTCCACGGTGCTTCGGGCCAGATGTCTCATTTGAGTTTCGATGGATATCCAGTGTGAGGACGCAGAGATGCCCGGGTTGGCCGTCGAGAACTGGCCTGCACGAAGGCTTTCATCTGATGGAATCTTGCTGCGTGCAAACATATCGAAGATGGGCGGCCAATCGACGCATGCATTGCCCCACCAGTGGCCGGCGCCCGGCTGTTCATGCCAGGCGAAGTTGCGATGAAACTTCTCCAACACACCTCGCATGGTGCGGGCTTCTGAGACGGGCACGTTGTCATCCGCATCTCCGTGGAGGATGTAAATGGCGTGATGAAGATAGTTGC
>VHDG01000458.1 GCA_016871475.1 Verrucomicrobiota bacterium | reverse complement strand
ACAAAGCGTCCTGTTGGAGGTCCGAAAAACGCCAGCTGACGCCCTGGCACCAGGGCAACGTTTCACAAATCGCGTTCAACCGCTGCGCGACTACATCGTGTTCCTTAAAAGTCTCCATCTGGGTTTCCATGCGCCACCATTCAGATCCGCATCTCCTCTTTGAACTTCACACCCGGCCAGCCCACCAAAGGAAAGCCATCGCCGCCCAAATCGAGATGCACTGACAGCAAACGCGAATCCTCCGACGATAACAACTGGGAATTATTCCAAGTTATTCGCAGGAAATTCACAACCGCACAGAATCACCAGAGGCTAGAACATCTTGTCGAAAGTTTGTCCGTCTTTGGCAGGAGTCCACCAGGAACGTTCCAACCTTTCCCGCCATCGAAGATCCAAGGGGTCCTTGCGAGCCATCACCCGCAACACGAGACCAAGCGGAGTGATCACGAGAAAATACAGAAGCGTGAGGAGAATTCGGCTCATCACCTGTCCGATGCGGAACGTCACCGTCATCCCTGCCCGATAAAACCCCCTGAATGCCTGGGGGTGGAGGATCGAAACCACAACCGCACCCGCCGCCACCCCTGTAATCGTCCACGCGATACCTGCCGTAATGGCACCCTTCTTCATCAGAACCCAGCCTGCGAGGCACATCAGCCCCATCATCACCAGGGTGAATTTCCTCCATTCGGCGGGCTTTTCCTGCAACTTGAGCTTCATGTGTTCAATCCCTTTGAGGAGCCACAGGCCTCTCCACGGACGCGGTGGGCTGGCGGGTTCTTTCCAGGATGCAGTTGCCGATCACCAGGTAGTCCATCTGGGTGTTGACGAAGCATCGATAGGCATCGTCGGGGCTGCACACGATCGGTTCTCCCCTCACGTTGAAGGATGTGTTTACCAAGGTGGCACAGCCGGTCCGACGTTCGAATTCGTTCAGAAGCCTGAACAGAAGCGGGTTGGAATCCGGCCGAACCGTCTGGATGCGCGCGCTGAAGTCCACGTGTGTCACCGCAGGGATCAAGGAGCGAGCCTGTTTGAGACGGTCCAGCCCCTGAACTTCCTCCTCCACCGTTAGCCTCATCGATTCCTTCACAGGGGCCACGATGAGCATGTAGGGGGATTCACCCTCCAGATCGAAATAGTCCTGAACGCGGTCGTGTTTTACGATGGGAGCGAAAGGCCGGAATGATTCGCGAAACTTGACCTTCAGGTTCATGACCGACTGCATGGCACGCGAGCGGGCATCTCCCAGGATCGATCGATTCCCCAATGCACGAGGTCCAAACTCCATCCTGCCCTGCACCCACCCGATCACGCTCCCCCCCTCCAACAATCCAGCGGTTCGCTCCACCAAAGCCTGCTCCTCCAGAACCTCCCAGACAGCGTTGTACTTTCGAAGCGCTGCCTCGATTTCCGACTGGGTGAACTCAGGCCCGAGAAGCGAGCCTTGCATCGAGTCAGGACCGACCGGCTTGCGGTCCTTCCCCATCCCCTGATGCCAGATCTGCAACGCTGCACCCAACGCGCCCCCCGCATCTCCCGAGGCCGGCTGGATCCAGATCGATTCAAAAATCTTCTCCCTTAGGATCTGCCCGTTGGCGACGCAGTTGAGCGCCACTCCCCCCGCCATGCAGAGCCGGGTGAGCCCCGTCACATCGCGTGCATGCCGTGCCAATCGAACCATGATGTCCTCGGTCACAACCTGAATGGACCGGGCGATATGCAGAAACCTCTCCTCCATCGGAGCTTCAGGATCCCGGGGAGGGCCTCCCAGCAAAGCCCGAAAGCGGGAGTTATCCATTGTCAGCCCGGTGAGAAAACCGAAGTAATCCATGTTCAGACGGAACGAACCGTCGTCACGGATCTGAATGAGATGATCTCGAATGGCCTTCTCGTATCGCGGTTCGCCGTAGGGTGCCAGCCCCATGAGCTTATACTCGCCTGAGTTGATGCGGAACCCACAGTAGGCTGTGAAGGCTGAGTAGAGAAGGCCCAGCGAGTGGGGAAAACGGATCTCCTTGTGGAGCTTCAGCTCTGCGCCTCGCCCTGATCCGATAACGGTGGTAGCCCATTCCCCTGCCCCATCGACAGTGAGAATGGCAGCCTCCTCGTACGGTGATGGATAGAATGCACTCGCCGCGTGAGCCTGATGGTGCTCTGTGAACAGGATCTCAGCCCGATCGAACTCCGGCCCCAGCTCAGACCTGAGCGTCCCCCTCAAGTTGAGCTTCTCCGTCAACCATGAGGGCAGGCTCCTGGCAAATACACCCACGCCTTTTGGAGCCACCGACAGAAAAGTCTCAAGCATCCGGGTAAACTTGATGATGGGCTTGTCATAAAAAACGACCGCATCGATGTCGGAAGGCCGCAGGCCGGCCTGCCTGAGGCAGAAGGCAACTGCCTGAGCGGGGAAACCCTCATCGCTCTTCCGACGCGAGAATCTTTCCTCCTGCGCAGCAGCGACGATCCTGCCGTCGGAGATCAAGGCGGCGGCAGAATCGTGGTAGTAGGCGGATAGACCCAGAATCCGGCGATAGGCATGTTTGATGGCGGGCGTGGTCAAGGAGCGAAATCGCTTAGATGAAAGGGTACATGAGGGGAGCCAGAGCCGAAGTGCTTCCGAAGATAAGCACAACCCCCAGGAGAACGAGAAGGATGACCAGAGGAATCAACCACCATTTCTTCTCCTGCTTGAGGAAGACCAGGAATTCTTTGAGCAGCTGCCACATGGCGATCAGCCTCTCATTTCCCTGGCGAACTGCAAAGCCTCCGTGCTTGCGCCTCGCAACCCTCAGATGCTCCCCAGAGACAATCCGTGCAGCAGAGTGTGGGATGGCTATGCACGCTCCAGTCGGGTTTGAGGAGCCGAGTCAGCGAGAGGCTTGACCTTATCCGAGTCCTCAAGCCCAACCAGGGCACGAAACTCGCCGGGCTTTGCAAACTTAAGCAGAGCCCGGGTCACAGGATTTAGCCCAAGGAACGCAGGTTTTGATACCACCACCGCTCCGCGGCAGAGGTAGAAATCATCCAGGCTTTTTCCCGGCCGACGCCGGGTTGCGAACACGGCATCCACATCATCACGAGATGCGGCTACTTCAAGCGCGTGATGCAACAGGAGACTCGGGGCACCGAGCTTCAAACTGGCTGTGTCCGCGAAAGAGGAAGCGAAGATCAGAGTGCGTTGGACCAGATAGGAGATGCTGACCCCACGGATCCCCTGTTCATCTCGAAGGCCATAGATCAGCAACTTGCCGTTCGCGTGCAAAACACGCGACCACTCGGCAAAGACCGATAATTCGCGACGTTCAGAGAAGAAACCGTAGCCACATCGATTGTGAAAATCCACGTACACGGGATGAGCCTCCCGAGCAAAACTCTCCGCATCACGGCTTTCTTCAATCCGGAAATGTTTGATGGCCTTCTTGATCTGTCCCGACTTCCGTGCTTTGGCGAGGCAACCAGGAATGTCGGTGAACATGAGCAGGTCAATCCGGGAGTTGGAAGACCCGTGAGTGGAAAGGGCGTGCTGAAAGCCCCCAAGCCTCGCTTTGAAGGGCACCGAGGCAGCAGGGCTGGAGAACTCCTGAAAAAGAACGAGAGGCTGAAAGAAGAATGGCCGCACTTCCCGCCAGTACTGATCCCCGATCGCCAGGATCCGAGCGCCATTCCGTCGCTCAAACTCCGCGAACTCCGACAGGGTCATGGGTGCGAGGGGCATACGATGGTCAAGGGCGCAGGAACGGCTCCGGAAAGGCTCGGGGATCAAGCCCTGATGCGATCACCCATTTCTGGTTCGACGAAACACTCATGCCCTTGTGATCGACAAACAAATGAGCTGCTTAACTGCGACTGATGGATCGTCACGACTATGGACAACGTCAGCAGAAGGCCGGGCGTAGCACCCTGGTTACGACTCAGATAGGCCAAGGTGAGGGGATTACTTTGCAGCGGCGGCAAGGGCTTCTTCAATCGCCTTGACCACTTCGGGATCATCGGGCGCTGTGCGTGGCTCAAAACGACGAAGGACCTCACCGTTCTTTCCCACCAGGAACTTTCCGAAGTTCCATTTCACATCCCCGGCAAACTTAGCATCCTTGCCTGCGAGCAACTGATACAACGGATGCTGCTCAGGCCCTTTGACGCTGAGTTTGTCAAAAATCGGAAAAGTGACGTTGTACTTG
>VHDG01000457.1 GCA_016871475.1 Verrucomicrobiota bacterium | reverse complement strand
CTTACTCATCCAGGCTTTGGCCCTTCATCAGTCCAAGCTTGAGAAAAGTCTCAAAGCCGCGTAATGAAACTTTCCACCAACCGAGTTTCAACTAAACGGGGGACGTCCCCGCCTACCCTGGGTACACGATCGGCATACGACCCAACCGCAACGCGGTTGTGCATCGGGGGTTCGTCCGGTGGGGGGGACGGGCGCAACCGCGTTGCGGTAGGTAGGGGGGGGCGCACATAACCCAGGGTAGCCTCACGATGTTCGGCAACCCTGGGCTTTGGGCCGGAATCCCGTTGGGATTCGGCGAGGGCGCACGCGCGAGCTCACGTCGAACGCCAACGGAGTCCCGTTGAGATTGCTCGAGCACATGCGCGAAACCGCGCTCAACGCCAACGGAGTCCCGTTGGGATTCAGGGTTCTATTCCAGAACGACGCGATAAAACCGCGCCTTGATCTCCGGGGCCTGCCGATCCTCTCGGACGGTCACTTCTCGAGGCTCTCCCGACGGGCTGATCGCTTTCAAAAGCCTCCATCCCACGTCGGCCAGACTATCCTTGCTCTGAATCTGGTAGCTTCTGCCGGCCGCGGCTCTGAAACTGAGCCGGATCCCGCTTTCGGAGATTTGGGAAACCGAGAGTCGAAGCGCGCTGGCCGGGTTGCGCGGATCCGTATCGCTTCGATACTCATCCAGATTGTTCAACCCGTCCCCATCTGTGTCTTGCACCGCCGTGGACGGCTCCCCGGGGTCAAACCCGTTTGCCATCTCCCAGTCGTCCGGCATCCCATCCGCATCCGTATCTATGAACCGGCGGTTCGAAGCTCCGGGTGTCGCAGTGCCTGGGAAACGAACGACGTTCGTTGATCCGTCGGGAAACAATCCTTCCGAAACCCCAGGCTGCTGCACAAGGAGATCGATGGACTCCACGACTGTTCGAGTCGGGCTGTAGAGGCGCAGGGTTTCGCCCAGCATATCGAGGCGAAAGGGCAGGTGATGCGATCCTCGTTCCGTGGAATCGTCCGCAAAAAAGCGCACAAATCCCTGAGCCGGGATGAACGTCAGCGGCGAGATGAGGGCGTTGGAAACCCCTCCAAGGGATGGATCATCTGATAGAAAACAACCCGCAAGATTGACTGCATTGGATCCAGGGTTGAAAAGCTCGAACCAATCCTCCCCCTGCCAACCGGCGCTGAGCCATTCGTTGAATCGGACGAATCGCAGATCCCCGAGTGTTGCCGCCCCTGTGTTAACCGCACCTGGCGATGGGCTGTTGAGAAGTCGCCATTCATTGTTCGCACGACCGATCGTGCGGTTGGATATCTGGAAGCCATAGCGAATCCGGTCGATCACGCGTCCTTGAGCATCTCGAAGGCTAAGTGCCCCCGAGAAGTCTGAAAGTTCCTGGCCTATATCGAGCCTGCCTGGCGACGATGCACGCGGGGTGCAATCAATGATTTGATAGGAGCCTGGAGAGATCGTGATGCCGTCCGGGAATCGCCACCCGCTAAAGGAAGGAGACTCCAACGTGATGGAGTAGCCATCCAAAGCGATGGTGCTTGTGCCGGCATTGAAGAGCTCAATCCAGTCCCCAGAGGTTCCTTCGGCGGCTGCGGCCATGATCTCATTGAAGCGAAGGGCTGATCCGAGGGTTGCGATGTAATTGCTGCGACCCGGGCTGGCGCTGAAAGGGAAGGACATCCAACTGCCCATTCCATCAGGGAGTCGACCGGTGGCGACCGAGCTGAGCTGGCTGCCATAGCTCACGCGGGAAACCAAAGCGCCGCTGGGATCGTGCAGAGCGATCATTCCGGGTGTGGATGGAAGTTTGAAAGGAAGGTGATCGATGCCCGGTTCTTCGTCTGCCCGGAGCACGACAAAGCCGCCCGGAGGCGCGAAGATGGGAGACGCGATTCGGAACACGTTGTTGCTCGTCGCAAGGTAGCAGCCAACCAGGGAAATCGGGGCGTTGGTGCTATTGTGGATCTCGATCCAGTCGTAACCTTGGTCGCTATTGGCAAGGAATTCGTTAAGGACGAGCCCCGAGGGCGAACTTAATGGCACGGGTTCATTGGGTGCTGCTGGAGACGGTTCGCAGAGTTCCCAGGTCCCGAAAGCTCCTGTTCGACCGAGGCTCCTGCCTGAAGGAAGACTAGCGAATGTAACCACGTCCTGGCGGCGATTCGAAGCGTCCGTGAGCGTCACGGTTCCTCCAGTCGGATCCAGCTTGAAGCCGGAGTGCAGCCCTGGATGGCCCGGATTGGTGTCGCAGTAAACGATCAAAAACTCCTGAGGCGCGATCGCAACGGACGACGGGAAGACGAATGCAGCCCGTTGACGCTCCTCGCGCAAGCGCCAGCCGTTGAGCGGGACTGAAGAGGAACCTGGGTTGAACAGTTCGATCCATCCAACACGTTCTTCGCTTCCCGGGAAGACCTCCCGCAGCTGAATGCCAGAGGAAACTGGAAGCGATGGAGGCAACCCCGGGGTGCCACCCAGCTTGAAGCTGGCGTGCCATGAATCTGGAAGATCGGATGGAGCCCAAACGTCCATGCGCTCCAGCGACGCCCCGGCTCCATCTGCCTCGGTAGGCCAGGGAAGTTTGTCGTTAAAGGGCACCGAGTCGATCCAAAGACCGTTCGGGTCCGTGAGAGTGAGGCGTTCCCCAGCATTGTTCAGCGATCCTCCGAACCATCCGCTCACGATCACATTGGGATAGTAACTGCGGAACGCGTTTGTATTCGCGTCGCTGGCGATGACAATGCGTTCGCCCGGCTTCACTGTTGGCGATGGGGTCCCGAAACGGAAATCGATCCCATTGAAGCCGAATCCGCTCACATCCAGCGGCCTGCCGCCGGTGTTGATCAGCTCAACGAATTCAAACGCTTCGTCATCTGCTGGATGGTACATGATCTCGCCAATCCGGAGCGGAATGCCCAGCCCGCCGATGCTGAACGAGGTTTCCGTCAGAGCGCTCCAGTTGGTTCCTGAGAGAGATCGTGCGCGCAGAACCATCGGTGTCGTGAGGGTTAAGGGCTGAGTGTAGGTGGAGCTTCCGTCAGCAACCGCTCCGGTGATGGGAGTGCGGGGATCCTCGCCATTGGTCGTGAAATAGATCGTTCCAAACAGATTGGTCATGATGAGCTGAAACCCCGAGGGCACGAAACCTCCAAATCGATTCAGCCCCGGCGCATTGGTCGATGCCAGGAAGCCAGCAGCTCGCAAATGAGTGAGGAGGGGGCTGCGACGATTGGGTATCCAATTGGCGCCGATCGAATCATCAAAACCGCTGATGGAGGGCGCGATGACATCCTTCAACAGATTGTACGTTCGACGGATGTTTGCATCAGTAAGCGCACCGCCGTTGAAGAAGTGTTTATGAACGCGATCGGCGAAGATCTGCTTGAATTCTGGATGGCGCTTGAGTGAGTTGAAGATCGTCGCGATTTCAGGCGCACCCCACGGTGGTGAGGTGTTGGAAAGCTGACCGTTGATGGTGTTGTAGTTATAGTCATGAGCGACACCGAAGGACTGCTCGGCATCCCAGACATAGAAACGAATTTTTCCGCCAGGCACTCGCTCACGTGCGGCCCGCCAATTGTTGTGCGGCCAGTCGTCCGTGTCCGCATAGATCGGCACGAGCAGGTAGTCCACGAAGTTCACCATATCGAGTCGACTCGCAATGGCCAGATAGTTGGAATTGTTGGTCGCCGGTCGGTTCTGCACGAGCGACATGAGCTGACTCCATGCAACCAAATCGCCATCGCGCAGTTCGCTGACTGAGCCGATCACGTCCCAGGCATTCACTCCGCCGTGGTAGGCTTGCAGGAACTCGGTTTCGATTCGTTCCGTGGGATTGTAGTAGCCCTTGTAGACACCATTGAGGAACAGATTCACGAACGTGCCGTGACTGGCGGGCTGGCCGACATCGGATGCGAGCTGCCTCGCCAGTTCATCACGCAGGTAGGGATTCGTGTTGTCGTTTTGTCCTGCGCGAAGCACGACCGTATCGAATGAATCCACGGTTGTATTTGGAAACCAGGGGTAGTTCAACCGGCCCTGCCCGTACTCGCCGCGAAAGTACAGGCGGAATGAGTATTTTCCATGAGGAGGGGGCATGGTGTAGTTGTAGAGGCTTCGAATATATCCGCCGCCCTGTACGCGAAGGCCGGCATCTACTACGAACCCGCTGTTGTCTTCGGGC
>VHDG01000456.1 GCA_016871475.1 Verrucomicrobiota bacterium | reverse complement strand
GATCAAGGACAGCGATGTCCGGGAGACGGCGCCCTTGCTGTCGGAAAGTGCGAGCTGAACGGAGTAGTTACCCGGCTGGTCGAGAGTCAGGGATGGATTGGCATCCCGGGAGAAAACGCGGCCGGTCGGGTGCACGGACCACTCGAAGCCAAGAGCGTCTCCTTCGTGGTCTGCTGATCCCTGGCTGGAGAGTTTAACCGTGAGCGGATGCATCCCGGCCGAGACGTCGCTGGAGATTTTTGCGACGGGGGGAAGGTTTCCCCATTGGTAGGAGACCTTGATCAGGCGGGAGTCTTTGTTGGGGCCCCAGCTCTCGCCATAATCGAGCAGGTAGAGGCAGCCATCCGGACCGAATAGGGCATCCACCGGACGTTGAATGACGAACTTGCCCTGCATCCGGGCTTTGTTTGCCCGATCGCGGTCATTGGCCAGAGCAGCAGCGGAGGTGAAAGGTTCGATACTCTTGAGCCGGGATTCTTCATCCAAGCGCGCCCACATGAGAAAGGGACGCTGCCAGTCAAAGAAGAGCAGGGACCGATCGAAGTACTCCGGGAAACCGCCGGTTTGGCGAAAGCTGGGCTGGAAGTGGAACACCGGGCCGGCGCAGGCGGTGCGTCCGCCGCTTCCGAGGATTGGGAATTCCTTGGACTCTCCGTAGGGCCAATAGATGAACGCAGGCTGGGCGGGCGGAAGGACTCGAGCGCCTGTGTTGTTCGGGCTTTCATTGATGGGGGCTGCGACGCTGTACAGGGGGCCCGCGACCTTGTTTGAGAAGTCCCAGTCCGCATATGGGGAGTTACTACCGACAAAGTAGGGCCATCCGAAGTTACCTGCGGTCTTCGCCTGGTTGATCTCGTCGTAGCCGCGGGAGCCGCGCTTGCCATCCCCACCCGCATCCGGTCCCACCTCTCCCCAGTAAACGATCCCTGTTCGCTGATCGACACTCATGCGCCATGGGTTGCGGCAGCCCATGACAAAGATTTCCGGGCGGCCTTTCGAGCCGTCTTTCGGGAACAGGTTGCCCTCGGGGATCGAGTAGCCGCCTTCCGGCCTGGGCAGTATGCGCAGAATCTTGCCGCGGAGATCGTGGGTGTTGGCGGATGATTTTTGGGCGTCGTACGGCATCCTGCCGGGCCGTTCGTCGATGGGGGCGTAGCCATCGGAATCGCCTGCCGGGTGTGTGTTGTCTCCCGTGGACGCATACAGCAGCCCCCCAGGGCCGAACTCCACGCTGCCCGCATGATGGCAACACTCAAGCCGGTGTTCAGGGAACTCCAGGATCAGGACTTCAGTTGTGG
Source organism: Verrucomicrobiota bacterium (assembly GCA_016871475.1). Taxonomy (GTDB): domain Bacteria; phylum Verrucomicrobiota; class Verrucomicrobiia; order Limisphaerales; family UBA11320; genus UBA11320. The sequence goes on along the minus strand of VHDG01000456.1, from coordinate 2,897 downwards.
GATCCATCTGGTCGCCTCTCATGGTGAACCGGCTGATCCTTGCTCCCACGTAGTCCTTCGGGGAATAGAACACGAAGATCCATTGGTTGGAGGCGAATCCCGGGTCGAGGGCAAACCCCAGGAAACCGTTCTCCTGTTGATTGAATACCGGGATCTCGCCCGCGGTGATCAGGGTCTTCGCTCCGGGCTTGAGAATCTTGAGGGCTCCGTTCAGCTCGTTGACGAATATTCGACCGTCGGGGGCGAGCTCCAGTTCCATCGGTTGGGGAATATTCTCCGCCAGGGTCTCGAATTGGAACCTGTAGTCCGGAGTAAGGGAGGCGCCGTTGCACAACGCGCAGGCACTCGCGAGGATCAAGCTGAGCAGAAGACGAGTTAAAAACATTGGAGCTCTTAGAACCAAATGAACCTTCAGATATTCAAAGGTTGCGATCCATTCATCCAACGCTCGTCTCGATCAAGCCATCCTGGAGCTGGAGCATCCTGGGGGCTCTGGACGCGATCTGAAGATCATGGGTGGCCATGATCAACGTCATCTCTAGCTCCGCCTGAAGCTGGAGCAGCAGGTCGATGATTCCCTGGCCTGTCCGGGAATCGAGATTTCCAGTGGGTTCGTCGGCCAGGAGCAGCGACGGTCGATTCATCAAGGCTCTGGCTATGGCCACTCGCTGCTGCTCTCCCCCGGAGAGCTCATACGGGCGGTGCTCCATTCGTTCCGCCAGCCCAACCTTTTCAAGCAGCTCCCTGGCCCGAATTTCAGACTCGCTGGATCGGCGGCGGGCGATTCGCGCCGGGAGAGCCACATTCTCAATCGCGTCGAGGTCGGGAAGCAGGTGATAGGCTTGAAAGACAAAGCCCACTTTCAGGTTTCGCACCCTGGCCAGCAGCTCAGGGGTGGCTTCCGAAAGCCTGTCGCCATCGAATTCGATCTGGCCGCTGTCGGGAGTATCCAGCGCTCCGAGCAGGTGGAGCAGCGTGCTCTTGCCCGCGCCGGATGCTCCGCGGATGGCCAGGAATTCCCCGCGCCGGACTTCGAGACTCACTCCCCGAAGGACCGGGATCGTGCGGTGACCCAGGGAGTAGGCTTTGCACAAGCTCTCGGCCTTGAGCGCGAACTCACTCATGCCGCAAAGCCTCCACGGGTTTCAGCCGGCCGGCCAGGAACGCGGGAATGGCTCCCGCCAGGGTGCAGATCAAGAGGGAGCCCAGGGTGATGACCAGAATGTCTGATGACTTTATCTCCGCAGGCAGCTCGTAGAGCTTGTAGATCGATGAGTTGAGCAGCGACCGGCCAGTGACTCGATTCATGAACTCCAGGAACTCGTTTCGGTATCCCAGCGCCAGCAAGCCGAGTGCGGTGCCCGTCGCCACACCAATCACTCCGACGATGATTCCCTGACTCAGAAAGATCCACACGATCCCCATTCGACTGGCACCGAGTGACTTTAGCACTCCGACCTCCCTCGTCTTCTGCACCACGAAAGTGATCAGGGAACTGGTGATGCCAAACGCCGCGACCAGCACGATGAAAAAGAGCAGGAAGAAAATCATGTTTTTCTCCATCACCAGGGTGTCGAACAGGTAGGAGAACGACTCGATCCATGTCGTCACGCGGATCTCAGGGCCGAGGATTCCAGCGAGTCGCTGTTGGACATCCGGAGCCGCCATGGGGTCGAGAAGGACGAGATCCAGCCGGCTCACAGCGTCGCCCATCTCAAAAAAGTCCTGAGCTGTTTCCAGGGACGTGATGATGAAGAACGAATTGAAGTCCGAGAAACCGACGTCGAAGATTCCTCGCAATTCCAACTCCGCCGGGAGGACGGCCTCGTCTCCCTTGTTCTTCATGCTCTGCTCCATCCTCCGAATGTTGGCGGGGGAGTAGGCTGAGAACCGGTCCCCGATATCGAGTCGCAGGGTCTGGGCGAGCTCCTTGCCCAGCACCGCACCCCGGCCTGACAGGTCGAAGGCGCCTTGAATCATGTTGCTGGGGATCAGGCTGATCCCGGGCTCGAGGATGGGATCCACTCCCTTGAGGATGGGGACGGCCTCACGGCGGCGACCTCCTTCCTCCTCCGAAACCGCGAGCACGTTCAAGCTTCCAGCCTGAGGTCCACCGGCTTTCACGCCGGGGATGTTTGTGGCGAGAGGCAGAATTCCCCTCCACTCGATGAGCGGAGCTTCCTTGTCGGGTTTCCCAATCTCGACATGGGCGTTGAACCCGAGGATTTTGTTGCGCCACTCCCTGTCGAAACCGCTCATGACAGCGATCACGATGATGAGAACTGCGACACCGAGCATGACCCCAAGGATCGATATCAGTGTGATGATCGAGACGGAGGTCCGTTTCGGACGCAGGTATCGCAGCGCAAGGAAAAGCTCGAAGGGGAGCTTCGACATTGGATCAGATGACTTTGGACAGTCCTGTGCCCTTCTCGATGGACCCGATCGCCCAGGCCTGGTGTCCCGACTTCTTGATGGATGCGAGGATGTCGGCCGCGTGAGCGGGGTCTGCGATGACGGTCATGCCGATTCCCATGTTGAACACCTGATAGAGCTCGGAGTCCGGGACTCCGCCGCGATCCTGCAGGAGCTGGAAGATTGGAAGCATGGGCCACAGGCCTTTCCGGATCACAGAATTGACGGTTTTCGGGAGGACCCGGGGAATGTTGTCGATGAAGCCGCCACCGGTGATGTGCGCGAGGCCGTGGACGGCCCCTTTTTTGCCTGGCTTGTTGAAAGTCTTCAGCAGCTTCTGGACGAGCGGTCCGTAGGAGACGTGGACTTTCAAGAGTTCCTCCCCGAGGGAGAGGCGTGAACCAGGCACGGGGCTTGAAGGCTTAAGCTTGAGTTGCTCGAAGAGTATCTTGCGGGCGAGGGAATACCCGTTGGTATGCAGT
>VHDG01000455.1 GCA_016871475.1 Verrucomicrobiota bacterium | reverse complement strand
CGAGATGCAGTGGTAATAACCCTTGGGAAAATGCTCCGGTGCCTTCAGTCGCGCCTGTCTCATGCCCACATACAACCCAACCTCCACAAGGGGAGTCAATTGCTATCTAGCTAATGACCTGTCCCTTTATTGAATGTTCCGATGACTGGAATGGTTGTCGAGCCCTGCACGAAAGGGATCGGTGAGGAAGTCAGAGCTGGAAGGCGCCGTCCAATGACCATCCCATTGTTTCCCTTCTGGACCCATGCAGCGCGCCGGTGTCCTGGGCTGATCTGATCCTGAATTCCCTCAGCCCTGATCTAGATGGCAGCGCTCGGGACACGCACGATTCCGGCCTCGTCGATAGCCGCGTCCTCGGCGGCACGTTGCTCCAACGTTTGAGGCGGCATCGCGACTCCGTCCTCGATGATCCGGGAGGGAAACCCCAGGGATTGGGCGTCCAAGGCGGTTTGGAGCACAGCACCATCGGGGGAGAAGCCCATCACCCACACCTCTGACGCTTTGCGGGCTCGCAGAAACTCGGTCAGCCCGGTCGAGGTGCGACGATCGTTCTCCAGAAACGCGCTGCTCCCGTTCACATCCGAGTCCATGCCCCGATAAAACACCTTCTGGATAAACTCCCTGTTCAAAGCGGGGGCCAGCTCCGCACCAGGGGTTTTTTGGACGCAATGGGGAACTGTGAGCCGGAACTCCTGCTTCTTGAAGCTGATCACCTCGCCAACAGAACGATTGTCATGATTGATCGCGAAGATCTTGTGAGACTTCATGTGCCAATCCTGGGTTGCCGCCACAATCCGGAACCTTCTCTGAATCCGGTTGGCCACCGCGACCACCGCCTCGGCTCCAGGAAGCTCCCACGCGCCTTCCGGCAGGAAGTCGCGCTGCATATCCACCAATATCAATGCCTTCATCTGTTCGTTAGAAATCTTTCTGTGCGCCCCATGGAGCTCCTGAATCCGTGCCTCCGAACAACAGTTTCAGGGCGAGCGAGAACCCGGGCACCAGAGGCTCCTCCAGGGTCTCCCGAATCATCAACGTTTGCTTCAGCACAAGCCCGTGCTGTGAGGCGTGGTAAACCTCCACGTTCTCATACCGTGGGTCAACCATCCAGAGTCTGGGAATCCTCAACGCCTCATACACATCCTTCTTGAGCACGGTATCAGGGTGGTGGTCTTCCTGGTTGATGACTTCCGCCACCAGGAACGGCTTTCCTCCTCCGTAGGGAAGCACAGCGAGGTCAGGACGGAACACCTGGCCCGCGGCCAGCGCTATCTCCGACCTGGATTCCAGAAGCTGCATGGGAGTCGCGGGCAGGATCGAGCGCCGCACCCAGGCATGAAGAGTGGCGCAGATCGACTCATGGGAAGCTCTCGGCGGCAGCCTGAGCACCCATTCGCCATCGATCATCTCTTGGTAAAGTTCCGACATCTGTCGGGGACACTAGCCCCGCGCAAACATGGGTTGCAAGCGGCACAGGGGATTTGGAGGCAACTCCAGGACCGAGTTCCCGGAAGGTTGTGTTAATCGGAAAGCCTCCCAATCGGTTGACACGAACGCCTGACAAAGCAAGATTCGCGGCCGTGAAACACATGTTATCCACCTTCCACCTCATACCCCTGGCCGTGGTTGCCGCCGGCTTGTATGTCTCCACCCCGCAGAGGGTCCCGGCTCTGGATTGGCCTCATTGGCGGGGCCCGAACCACAACGGCATTTCTGCTGAAAAGGGCTGGCTCACTTCCTGGCCCAAAGAAGGACTCAAGACTCTCTGGAAGGCCAAGGTGGGCATCGGATTCTCCGCCGTCACGGTCAGCGCGGGGAAGGCATATACCATGGGGAACGCCCAGGAGAAGGATACCGTGTTTTGCTTCGACGCCACCACAGGCGCGGTGATCTGGAAGCACAGTTACCCGGCTCCTTTGGATCCCCGATATTATGATGGAGGCGCCAGCTGCACCCCGACGGTCGACGGCTCGGTGGTTTATACCCTGAGTCGCAGAGGGATCCTTTTGGCGATGGATGCCGCCACTGGGGCGGTGCGATGGGAGAAAAATCTTGCGAAGGATCTCTCACTCAAAGTGCCGGAGTGGGGATTTGCTGGAGCCCCGCTGGTGCGAGGCAAGCTTTTGATCCTGAACGCGGGCGGACTTGGAACAGCAGTGGATAAGAGCAGCGGCGAAGTCATCTGGACCAACGGGAAGGAATCCGCCGGCTATTCAGCGGCGTTGCCTTATTCCCACTTCGGGAAAGACGCGGTGGCTTTCGCTGCTTTGCAACACATCGCAGCCGTTGAGACGGCCACGGGAAAAGTGCTGTGGAAGTTCCCTTGGGAAACCCAGTACGACATCAACGCGGCAGATCCGATCATTCAGGGTGAGGAGGTTTTCGTATCCTCGGGCTACGAGCACGCGGGGGCGGTGCTTCGGCTTCAGAAAGCCGGAGACCCGACACAGCTTTGGAAGAACAAGAGTCTCAAGACACAGTTCAGCACTGCGGTGGTCATCGACGGTCACATCTATGGGGTGGATGGGAACACCGGACGGGATTGCACGCTGACGTGTTTGGAATGGAGGACAGGCGCCGTGAAATGGCAGAAAAAGGGCGTCGGCATGGGAAGCCTGATGGCCGCGGATGGGAAGCTGATCATCCAATGGGAGAAGGGTGAACTCGTGTTGGTGAGTGCGCGAGCGGATAAGTATGAGGAGCTGAGCCGTGCTCAAGTGATGGGCGGCAAGAGCTGGACCCAACCCGTGCTTGCCAATGGAAAGATCTACGTCCGGAACGCAACAGGCGATGTTGTGTGCGTTGATGTCTCAGGCCGGTGAACCGGCTGTGGAGCCATCGTGAGATACTACTCACAGATTCCTAGGCAGCTCCGCACGGGACCGTGGACCCTCGATGAGCTGGCGCTGCTGCACGCCGAGGGGGCGATCGGGGCCAACACGCCTTGCGAGTCCGAGGACGGAGCGACGCGAATCCGTTACCAAGAAGTTGTGGAACGGGGTGCGGCCGCTTCGTCTCAGCCTCCACCTCCCCTGGAGACGGTCGAGGCGACGGGGCTGAAGCCGAGCCTGGCGCAACAAGCTGGGGCGGATCTGAAGGCGATCTCTCCGCATCTGTTTTTGCCGTGGCAGGAGTTCACTTCAGGGCGTTGGTTGCGACAACGGCGGGCGTTGGCGATGGCATTTGTGGGACTGGTTCCTCTTGCCATCATCGCATTAGGGGGCGCGGAGCGTATTCGTGAGGCGTACTGGGCGGTGGCCATTTATTTTTCCATCCTCTGGGGTGTATTCTTTTACTTCTCGTTCCCCAGCCCGGGCGTCAGCAAACGCGATGCGCTCTACTGCTTTTTTGGCAGCGCTCTGAGCTGCACGCTGCTGCTCTTCATCATTTACAGGTTCACGCCGGTTCAGATGTTCCTGCCCTGGGTCAGGTCCAGTTCCTATCTGGAGAGCTGGATTGGATTTGTTGGAGCCGTGGGGTTGGCGGAGGAGCTATCCAAGGCATTGATCCTGATGCTGATGTTTAGGAAACAGGACCGCATCACTCCTCAAGGGATGATGTTCTACGGGTTGATGGCAGGGTTGGGCTTTGGGATTTACGAGGGGGTCGGTTATCAGTTTCAGCTGAACTGGCGGGCAAGCGAAGGATCGCCGGAGGGTTATTATCTGCTCAATGTGCTCCGTCTGACCTCGCTTCCCTTCCTGCACGCGGTTTGGACAGGCATTGCCGGATATTTCATCGGTGTGGCACGACTGCATCCGGAGCGGAAGGCAGGTTTGTGGGTGGTGGCGATAGGGGTGCCTGCCGTGTTGCATGGCACCTACAACACTTTTTCGAGCAACACACTGGGCCTGCTGGTGGCTCTGTTCAGCGTGCTGACTCTCCACCTCTATCTATCAAGAAATGTCGAGCTGGAGAGGCTGCTGAGGGTGAAATGAATGGCCGACTGGTGGAGCCGAGGGGGTTCGAACCCCTGACCTTCTCATTGCGAACGAGACGCTCTACCAACTGAGCTACGACCCCATCGCCAGTCCTGAGTGCCTGCGGTAAGGCGCAAGCCGGGGAAAGCTAGTCAACCGGGCTGGCAGTCGCAAGCCCGTTCTCGATCCGACTGATCCGACTGATCCGACTGATCAAGCCGATCAGCGGCAGCCCCGCTCCCAAGCTTCGGGCTTGAGGCGGCTGGGCCGCCCATGCAAGTTTCCGCCCA
>VHDG01000454.1 GCA_016871475.1 Verrucomicrobiota bacterium | reverse complement strand
CTTCGTGCTGAGTGACAAGTGGCAGGACGCTGAAGCCGCTCGCACCGCAGGCTGCACTTCCGTGCTGGTTCAATCGCCTTACAATGGACCTGTGCACAGGGATTTCGTGATGCCCGACGTCCCCTCAGCCTGCCTCAAGATCCTCCAGCTAAGCCGCCCCAAAACAACAGCCACTCTCGCTCCCGTCGAGCCTGTATCTTCATCGGCCGGCACCACCCGTCCGAAACCTCGTTCGAAGAAGAGTGTGACCGTCTCGTGAGGAAACACAGCAACGGTCCCTTGAGGTTCAACAGGGGCGTCTTGCTCGATTCCTGATTGCGCGTTGCCCTGAACATAGGTTTGGGCTTTTCCCAACTCCAGGGGTGTCATCCGACGACGTGGGTATGCGGCGTAAGAGCTTGCCCAGGGAGCCGAAGTCTGTGCGCTACTCTTCCTCATCCTCAATGGAACTTGTCCTTGGAACGATGTCGTATGTGAATCCAGTGCCGCCTCTCATGCACAACCAATCGACCAGCGCAGGGGCACCGTCACTGATGCGCCTAAACGACGCCCAGCTCAGCTGAAGCCTTCGTCCCTCGCTGCTCGCATAACCTGAGCGCGCGGAGAATCGATTCGCCGCTGCGGCCACAGCTCCCTCCACAATGGGTAGCTGCCCCATCCGTTTGGCCATGTCTCCCAGCAGCTTCTCGTTTGCCGCAAGGTTGGTGGCCGCACTGCCCACAGACCACAAAGTAAACAACTCAATCATCTCCGGATCCACCGGGCCTTCCTCGCCGGCCTTCAGCTTTTCCAGCCTTTGTTTAACCAGAGCACTTGAAAGACTCTCGATCTGCTTTCCCAGCGACGCCGTTGCTGCCTCGTCGCCCTCCCGTCGTGCCTTCCTCATTTGCTTCTGCAAGTCGTTCATCTCTTTGTTCCTGGCCTCTTTCCATCGCCCGGTCTGTGCCTTCACGAAAGACTGCCGTGCAATCTGATGGCCCGCACGCTGGTTCGGATCCCTGTCGTCACTGTGCTGCCAGGGTGGAATGAGGGTGTGCGTGAGATTCGCGGACAGGTACCCGGTCAGCTCCTCCTCCACTTCGTTCGCCAACTTCTCCGTGCTGAACTCGCACGAGATCGAGAGCGTGGACGGCGCATTGCTGCCGTCTACGAACACCACCTTCGTCTGACTCTCCAGCTCGTCGAACCATTGCTTTCGCAGGCCATCCTCTCCCGCCGGAATGGTCAGGAAGACGGAATCACCAAACACCTTTGCAGCGGCCGACTCCGGCAAGCGGTTCGTCAAGCGTTGAAAACCTTGCTGCGCCTCCGTCTGGTTGGGGAAGTGGGCGATGATCGTCAGCGGCACCGCGGCCTGTTGCTCGTTCCAGGATGGGATCGTACCGCAAGCCAGGGGACGTTGAGGCTGCGCGCCTCCGGCATCCAGCAACGATCGGAAGCCCCCGCCCTGGCCAACGATGAAGATGCTGGCGAAAACCACCGCCATGCCCAGGGTTGTAAAGTAAACGAACAACAGGCTGACAGTTCCGAGCCAGCCCGGTGGACGCGCGTTCAGGGTTTCAAAGATCTGCAGGGTCTGCTGTGCCAGCGTCTTGTTCGTCTGCACCTGAGGAGACCCTTTCTTCAGTTCGTCGATGATTGCGATCGCTGTCTCCTGGGAGATGGACTGATCGTCCGGCGAAGCAGCCGCCACACCGCTCTGCCGCAAGGTGGTGGTCATGCGCGCAAGCCGGTATGCCGTCGGTATGCCAAGCGCCATCAGCACTCCCAGAAACATGAGAATCTTGTCGTCGAGCCTGCTCCCTCCAGCAATCAGGGCAATGGACGCCACAACACGGAAGGCGGCGTCGAGCAGATGGTGTCGCGAGAAGATCAGGGTGTGAAAAACCCAGCCGCCATCGAGCGGCAGGACCGGCAGCAGGTTGATCCCATTCAGGATCAGCGACACGAGGGCGATCTCGATCAACAACGGCTGGTCCACGATCAGCCCAACCCCGCCGATGACGGCACCGAGAAAGATCCCCGGCACCGGCCCCATCAGGGACACCACCACCTTATTCCACCCAGGCACGTTGTAATGCTGCCCTGCGACGGCCGCCCCGAAAAACGGAATGAAGAACATGCGCAGATTGCGATAACGGAATGCGCGCATGGCGATGTAGTGTCCCAACTCGTGGACGAACAACACGGGCACCAGGATGACCACAAAGTCCCAGGACCACTGACATGATCCGGCGCCGACGAAGAGGAGCATCGACACCACGAGAATCATGATGTCATTTCCCCAGCCCGTCCTCCTGTTCTGCAGCTCGCCCAACTCCACCAGAACCTCCGCATGGCGCACGCCGCTGTCGGTCATGGCCTCGGCGGCCTTCGTCAGTTTTTGCCGCCCGTCCACCTCGCCGGGCGCCATGGGCACATAAAGCCCGCGCCTTAGCTGAAAATCCAACACCACCTGCTCATACCGATCCCAAACCTCCTCCAGAGCCTGCTGGGACTGCACGAGCTTGGGTGGGTTTCGCAGGACGAGCTGCGCGAGCTTCTCTTCGTGCGACCGGATCAGCTTGGGCAAACCTTCGCCAACCAACCTGATGCTCAAGATGGCTGGCGGCTCGGCGAACCTGGGCCGCTGATCCGAGGTAAAGAAGTAGGTGCCGTCCTTCAATTCACTCAGAAGCACGGCCAGAACATTCTCAACCGGCGGACTGACATTCCTGGATTGCGTGTGCATGAGCCGCAGCGTGAATTGCCCGGATCTGTGCAGCATCGAAATGAAATGCGTGCAGATACCGCGGCCAAGGGTCTCATGCCGGTAGCATCGGGGGGAGTGAAAGCCCAATTGCAGACACTGCTCCAGCATCGGTTGAAGTTTGGCGGCCGCCTCCGGCGAGACGTCACTCTGAGGGATTTCCAATTCGCGAACCGACTCTGGAAGCGCGAACCCCGTGCCGAGTTTCATCGGCCCACCCAAACGAGCGCCAATCCATGGAATGATCGCCTTCCATGATCGGGTCAGATTCCATTACTCCCTCAGAGTTAGCTTGCGGGCATCGACGTCATAGCATTTGGCCATAGATGATTGTATCTGCTCGGACCACGGGACATTAAAAGCCTCCCGCCAAATCGACTGACTGAACCAGGTAGCCGCTTTCCAGCTGCAACACGCCGCCGACCTGGACTCGCGTGCATCTCGGATTCTTTCCAGCGCGACCAGCTCTCGTAATCGTCATCGGCTAATCTTCCTCGATGCCCAGGTTCCGGCATGCAGTGGGTGAATCGAGTTGGGGATGCCTGATACACTTCCAGCTCTTGAGGGTCAAGAAGGCGGTTCATGATTTCATGAGTCTTGGATTGCGATTGCGATTCGAATCACGAAGAGAGAAGGACGGTCGCGAATCGAATGGAGTGGGATGCGCCAGCGCGCGCAGGAGCGGAAGCGCGAGGTATCAAGACGCCGCTGCTGAACCCGACACGGGACGCTCCAGCACGCGCACACGGTTGAACATCGCTGCCCGAAACGCGCCGATTCAGATCGCTTCAGCTGAAAGACGCTGACAGGAACCGCGGATGGCGGATAGCGCGGATGGGAAAGAGAAATTATCCGTGGAATCTGCGTAATCCGCGGTTAAATCCATCTTCCAACAACTCGTCGATGAACTTTGGCTCGTGAGTGCGTTCCAGCGTGGCAGCCGGCATTTTTTCTAGGCGCATCCGGCTCACACGGGTACTCTCTCCGCATGCACGATCAGGATGACCGCGAGCTGCGGCGCTTTGGCTACGCGCAACAACTGCGCCGAACCCTCGGTGGGTTCTCCAGTTTTGCAGTGGCGTTCTCGTTGATCTCCGTCTTCACCGGCGTTTCGGCCAACTTCGGCCACGGACTTCGCCAGGTCGGCGGCGGGATTGTCTGGTCATGGCTGGTCGTGCTCGCCGGGCAGATGCTCGTGGCACTGCTGCTCGCCGAACTCACCACGCGAATACCGCTTTCCGGATACGGCTACCAGTGGGCCAGCCGGCTGGTGAATCCGCATTTCGGATTCGGGGTAGGTTGGTTGCTCCTGCTTCAATTCCTCACGGGCTTCCCCGGCGTCTGCGCCACGCTCGCCACGCAGACCGGACACTGGCTGGGTGGCGACTGGGCGTCGTCCTCCGCGGTGACCGCCCTCACCCTGGCGATCATCGCGTTGACGGCCATGATCCATCTGTTCGGTATCCGGATGGCAGCTCGGG
>VHDG01000453.1 GCA_016871475.1 Verrucomicrobiota bacterium | reverse complement strand
GTCTCGGGCCCGAGGCGATAAGTGTAGTAACCGCCTCTGGATCGCGGTTCCACCATCATGTAACGCTCCGTTTCCGGCCAATTGTTGTCGTACACCTTGATGACCGAATGTCCGGCCTTCGGAACCATATGGTTCGACTCGGGATCCAAACCCATGTCAGGAACCACTTCGTAGGGTGTGACGCAGTGACCTGTCCCGATGCCGCCGGGGTTGAAACACAGAATGAAACCGCGCACCCCGCCGGCGGCCGCCATGCGCGCAAGTTGCTCATTCGGATCGCTCCCCAGAAAACTGTGTAGACGAACCTGGCTGACGGTGTTGCCCAACGCCTCGTCGGAGAACTGGGCCATCATGTAAACGCGGATCTGCGCCCAGAGATTCACGGGCTCAAACGGCTTAAAGAGATCAAAACCGCTCCATCGCGGTGCGCCGAAAGGCACGCGACGGCCGTCGACGATCAAGCTTGGGAACCCTGTGGGATAATGAACTCCGTTGGTACTCAGGTCATACTTCGAGATGGGAATCAGCCCGCGGAAATACAGCTGGCTTGCAGCGGCGAACCCATGGCAGGAACCGCCGTCCGCAATGTCTGCGAGAGCGAGGTACATCCACCACCAGATCGTGTAGTAATACGGGTCACGAACCTTGAAGGGCGGAAGTGGAATGTAGGTGAAGACGCTCTCTCCGTAAGTGGCCTCGAACTCCTCCGGACTGGTGAAGTTCCCGCGGTTCTCGAATTCGAATCCGTAGAGGTCCGGCCACGGCGGCGGCACGAGCGTCACTTCGCCAGCGGGACCAGGCACGCGGTTCCATTCCGTTCCGAAATGCTCGCGCGAGGGAAGCCGGTCACGGATCCACACCGTCATCGTGCTTCCCCAGAAACGGCGTGGAAGTTCGGGAATCCGGAGATCCACCCAATCGCGCAACCCTCCAACACCCAGGATCTCGAGGGGAATGGAGTTGGATTCCGCGAGGCAGGTCAGGATCCGGTTGCTGCTACAGATGGACAGGTAGGCCTCGATCTGGCTGTGAAGGTTGGTGCCATGCACCCGGAACGTGCCTCCGCCTGCGATCTTTCGTGGACGATCCCGGACCGTAACCGGCAGCGCGAGTTGGTTTGTTGAGATATTCGTCACAACCAGGGGGCCGAGATCCGGCAGCATGTTGAAATACAGCAGCCCCATTTCGCAGCGATTCGACGGCGCATTCGTGCACAAGCCGAACACATATTCCCCCGGAGCATTGGTTCGGATCAACCGCCCGCCGCGCGATTGGAAGCTGATGTCCAACAGGGTGTCCCCTGGTTCCAGATGCAACTTCACCGTCAGGTTGCGATCCGCAAGAGTGACAGCATTAACCCAATCCCCACGCCACATTTGCGCACTGAACACCGGCAGCCCGCCCAATGATGAATCACCCGAGTAAAAGCTCACTCGACGCGAGAGTATCTGGGAATACTCCCGCTCGTCCGGATTCCATGAAAACGGATTCTGGGCCTGGACGAAGAGCACGATGCTGCGCGCATTCGTGTTGGGCACCTCGATGTAGGTGAGCTCCGGCCATGAGGAAGGCTGGTTGACGCTGGTGTCGCTGGGGGCATTGACACGGCCCGTGATCGCAGGATCTCCATATTGCTGAATCATGATCCGCTGGGCTCTCCCGAGGCCCAGTCCAAGGGTACTGATCAGCGTTTCGACGCATGGCGGATCGAATTCGCCCAGGCAGAGAGAACGTGCTTCCTTCCAGAAGAAGTCCGTGGTGAATGCGACGTCAGGCCCGCCAGAGACGTAGCGCACGCCCTTTGGGGAACCCGCAAAGGGGATGGTGAAAGCCGAATCCCCCGTGCCTCTGGTTGGACCGGCCACCGTGTTGCTGTGCATGAAGATAGTGATTCCGGACTGGTCGAACGGCACCGCCGGGAACCGAAGCCCCAGCGCAGCGATGTTGAGTTTCGGGGAATTCGTCGTGCCGCTGTTGATCAGGTAAATGGGAACATCGCGCACGTCAGGACCGTTCGAATATCTCATCACCATCTGCTCGGCGCCCGAGTACTCCGTGTTCAGGAACACCTCACCGTCGAGAGTAACCGGAAACGATCCCACCGGAACCTTCAGGTCTCGGGGAACGATGCCGAACCCTGAGAGACGGGACACATCCACGGTTGATAGCGGTTCGAGATCCGGCAATGTCGCGCCTTCCCCACCTTCCGAAAACGCAACGACCAACCCAGGAACCCCACGCACCTCGCGAAACCGGCCTGCCCCGAGTTCAGCTGCGGTACGCGCGACACTCCATATCCGGACTTCATCCAGGTAGCCCTTGAACGGGTATCCTGCAGAAAAGATAGGCCCCGGGCTGGGGTCACCCCCGATCACGACACCCCGGGCTGCGCCCACGGTCCCCCGCGCAAGTGGCTTGTCGCCGCGCAGGATACCATCCACATAAAACCGGACACGTGCACCGTCGTAACTGGCTGCGACGTGAGTCCACTGATCCGCAGGAACCTCCACGTCCGCATCGGCCGAGGAGCCGCCGCGATAAAATCGCAGCTTCCCGCAGAACCCCAACCACCAACTGTCCGTGAAGCCACGGGAGGCAATGGTCTCGCAACGCGTGGCATCCTCGCGGAACACCCACGCCTCAACGGTCATCGGGGCATTCGTCAGATTCAGCGCCGGATGGGGTGCGTAACTGACCGCCTGTGAGAGATTTCCGTTGAAGCGGGTACTTCGAATGACCGGGGGGATAGGGGACGCACCGAAGGCCGCAACGACGCTTCCGACCAGGAGAAGAAATGAGATGAGGAGCCGGTATGTCATAAGGATGAGCTTTTATACAGGGTCTTCATCGACTTTGCCGGGAAAACATTTCGCACAAAACGAGGGGTCCGATGGAGATGCGCCTGGACCGGGGCAATGACAGGCGACCGTTGGAGCGCCCGTCCCCTCCCGCGCTGGAAAGGCCTCGCTGTGACGTCCCACCGCAGAACTCCACAGCCCGTTGGCCATGCCCCAATCCTCTTCGATGCATGTCCACATTCAGAGCCGGGTCGACATGAAGCGGGATCCCGGTCGTCAGAGCCGCAGCACCCAGCGTTGACCGAGACCCAACGCGAGGCGCGAGCGAATCGATTACAGTTAAGCCTGCAGTTCCTCGAACGGGTTTTGTCCTGCCGCATGAAGCCGTCACGCACCCAGTGATTGCATGGATCCTTCGTGAGTCGGTGAAAATCCAGAAGGTCGTGTGCTGCGCCTGTCCTTCTGGCTGCGCGGAGAGCTTGCCTTCGCCTTGAGGATTGTGGCCTTGTTGCCGGCAATGAATCCCGTGAACTTGACCCAATGCGTCCTGCGGACTGCCTTCGCTCTCCTCCTCGCTCCCGGATTTCCTGTTTGTGGAGCTTCGACGATCGATCTCAAACGTGATTGGCCGAACTGGCGAGGTCCCACCCGGGACGGGATCGCCGCGGCCCGCCAGGAAGCGCCCATACATTGGAGCGAGTCCTCCAATATCGTTTGGAAGGCAGCCATCCCAGGCAAAGGCCACGGCTCGCCCACTGTCGTGGGCAATCGTATCTATCTGGCTACAGCCGATCCGACCCATCGCTCCCAGTCAGTCCTTTGCCTGGATCGACAGACAGGTCGGAGGGTCTGGCAGCGCGCTGTGCATGCCGAAGGAGGCGACCCAGGCAAGCATGCCAACTCCTCTGCAGCGTCCTCAACCGTGGCCTGTGACGGGGAACGACTCTACATCAGCTTCTTGAACCAAGGCGCTGTTCACACGAGCGCGCTCGATCTGGACGGCAAGGTGCTTTGGCAAACAAAAGTGTCCGACTTCGTGGTCCATCAAGGCTATGCGGCCTCACCCGTTCTGCACGAGTCCCTGGTGTTGGTCTCGGCGGACAACCGTGGCGGGGGCGTTGTGGCAGGTCTTGATCGTCAGACAGGTCGAAAGGTGTGGAGCGAATCCCGTCCGAAGCTGCCCAACTACACCACTCCCGCCGTGATCCAAGCAGCGGGTCGAACACAGATGGTTCTCGCAGGTTGCAATCTGCTCACCAGCCTCGACCCCTTGACCGGAAAGAAACTTTGGGAAGTCGCCGGCTCAACGGAGGAATGTGTTGTGACGATGGTCACGGACGGCACCCGGGTGTTCGCCAGTGGCGGATATCCCCGAAACCACACGGTGGCGATCCAGGCGGACGGATCCGGAACCGTTGCCTGGCAAAACACTGCTC
>VHDG01000452.1 GCA_016871475.1 Verrucomicrobiota bacterium | reverse complement strand
TCCATATCCAAGGAGGATCGCCCTGGATCAAGGGGACTCCCTCGAGAAAGTGCAGATCCACCTGCACTCCACGTTCACTTACCCGGTATTTCCTGGCCGCAGGGAAAAGCGAAGTCCCGTTGTTAGGATCCAGCTGATAAAGCGCCGTCTCCTCTTTTGTGATGTTCTTTAGCACGAGCGGCCATCCGTCCAGTTCCGGCACCGGATTACTGTAAGTGCATCGCAAGACGTAATGGGGATCGCTAGGAAGCGGGGCTCGAGCACGAGGGGTGTTGACGGAGTAGGGAAACCCGAGCTCCAACACAAACTGTCTCAAGGCCCTCCCAGTGCCCCGTGACCAGGATACTGTCATACGATTCTGCGACGGTGTCGCCACCACACCCAGGTCCTGTAACTGGCCAACCCAGGTCTGCACCCGGCCAGCTTCGTGATGTTGATGAAGCACGTGCAGCGAGCGGAAGTAGGCAAGGGGTGTGGAAGAGGGGGATGTGTGAGGAGGCCCCTGCGTCTTGTAAAACCACAGTCTCGACTTCAACCGGTGGCGCGCCAGCAGAGGACCGAATTCACCCTGGTCGGTCTGGACCTGTCCGAAGAACGGGCCAAACACCGACTCAGGGTTCAGATCTGTGATTCGGAAAAACGACACCTTGGTGGACGTTGCGACCTCAAGCCGCCGGGCGGAAGTGGGGGTGTCCAGATCCGACCATGTGCTCAGGTCGCGGGATGTTTCCACCAGGTAAGGCCCCGAGCCTCCCTGCCACTCGATGAGCACACGACCGCCTTGAGGACGCACGGACGTCACGGTCACAGCGGCCTGGCTGAAGCTCGTCACAGCCACCGCCGCCACGATGAGGGGAATCAAAGGTCTCATGAAAATTCAGGGAATGATGGGTACAGGCACGGGTGTCGGAGTCGGGACCGGTCGGACCTGTTTGAGTCCGACTCGGCCGGGTTTGAGCTTCTTGAATTCAAAGTCCAGTTCGTAACGGAGCTTTTGAGGGTAATAGGCTTCGTACGCCTTCGCGACCGCATTCATTTGAGAGATCAGTTCCTCATAATCCGCCTGCCACTGCATGACGAGTTGTCCCTCGGGGACGAGGGTGGAAACATCCTCGACCTCGAGGCTGATGTCCGTGACCTCGGTTCCGCGAAACCCGGCTCTCACAATCTCAGGCCGGATACGCACGTCGGGGTTGGCCACGGATTCCGCACCCATCTGAGAGACGATTCGTGCAGTGGCTGTTCGTTGGGGACCGGATCGATCCCAAACGCAAGTGGCCACACCGTTGGCCATCTCCTCTTCGTCCGGAACGGAGAAGTGAACCAGGATGGCCATCCCGACCTTGGACTCGTCCACGCGATACCGGAGTCGCTCGACCACCGCGTTGTCGTTGTAGAAGCTGGCGTAGACTTTGCGAATGGCCCGAACGACACCGCGTTCAGAGCTTTCTGCAGGGTTGCAGCGGCTGGGCCCTGAAACATCAGCGTCCAAATCATCCTCAAGGCAGCCGCTGAAGCTGTCGTACAAGCCGGCTCCGTTGAACGTGTCACCGTCTTCAACGTTGGTGGAGCTCCGGAAGCGGATGCGCCCGCCCTGCAACCCCGCCGACTGCAGAGCCGAAACCACCGCAGCCTCCTGCGCAGGAGTAAAGAAAGTCTGACGTTCGATGACGGAGCGAATCGCAGCCAGCTGGGTGCGTAGACTTTGAACATCGGGCGGATAGTTGTACTGCGAGAGCATCGATGCGATGTGTTCCTTCAAAGTTGTTCCCGCGTGTGGCTGTTCCATGAACTCGTCCCACAGGTCAAAGGTGATGGCCTGCACCGGATGCGGAGAATCGACGGGCAGGCTGCGCCGGAGGAATCCAAAGTGCGCAGCCTTGCCGCCCACATGCCGGACGTCGGCGGGAGTCAGATCATCGACAGTGACGAAGTAACTGCCGCGACGCGCCTTCGGAACGACCTCCAGGCTGGATTGCTTGGAATCGAGGATTTGTTTTCTTCGCTCCTCGGTCAGAAGACCGGTCGTGTCTTTGAGGGAGATCTGACACGAGCCCTGGGTGTCGTCCACCACCAGCAGCACCTCGCGTCCCTTCAGGCTGAGGATTTCGGCCTGCAAGCCTGCGCCATTGGCATAGGCGAACGGGGTGAGGGTGGAACGAGCCAGGAGTGCGACGTGGGAGTTGGGGGTCGCGGGCTCAAGGGCAATCACGCCGGCAAGCAGGGGCAGCTCTGCCGGAATGTGGTCAGTCACGAGAACATCCCCGAGCCGCAGGTCTCCAGCATCGATCGCGGATTGCAGTTTGGAGGCAGGCAGGTAAACCAGGCGACCCAGCGCCCAGCCAGGGGAGTAGCAGGTGTTCTCGGACGCCCAGCGACCGAGAGACGAGATCTCGATACCCCTGGCAGTCAGAAGCGCTTTGTAAACTTCGGCCGCTTCACGCTGTTCCGTCGAAGGCATATAGAACCAGCGCCATCCGTCCGGGAGCGCAGTTCTCCGTCGAACCGCCAGCAGCAAATCCGCGATCCGTTCCACAGGGAAAGCCTCGTTGCCGGTGACTTCGATTCCCACCTCGCGAACGAGCGGGTCGGGGGCACGGAACAAAGAACCGAGAACCATCTTCTGAGCGGATGTGGGAAACAGGGATTGGGCGTTGAAGTCCAAAACGCTCATGCTCGCGTAGCCTGGCAGGCGGGCCCGGGCGAACTGGATGTGAAAGGGGTAACGAAGAGAATCTTGGAAGTAAACCCGGCCTGGATCCGCGAGCATCAGCGTCCACTTGATGGAAGACACCCGGCTCAGTCCGGATCCCGACCCAGGCTTGAAGAGGTCGGGCAATTTGGGATCGAGCTGGTTCACCCAATCGTCTGAGGGAAGTCGCAGCCGATATTGTAGGCGGTAGAATTGGGCGAACCGGGCGAATCGGTGCACCCGTTCTTCGGGATAGGGGTGGATCCGTCCGAAGGTCTGCGCCCGTTCGCGCCAGGTCTGAAGATCGTCGCTGAGCTCCAGCATCAGGACGTCACCGGGAGCGGGTGAAGATTCCAGGGCTAAGTAATCAGCCTGGAGGGTCAACGTGAGTTGGGGTGAAGCGTTTGAGGTGGTGGCAGGTAGCGGGAGGATGGAGAGAAGCCAACTCATCCACGCGAGCAGCCACGCGCACGCGCCGGCTCGCGCCCTGACCACCGAACGAAGCAGGGCGGGGGTGAATGGTGCTATCTGTGGCTCAGCGAAACACATGGCTGAAGGCAAATAAACTACTCCATGTGCTCAGTGCCTGAAAGTCGCAAAAAAGGAAAGGTTGCATCACCCCGATCATTCCCCAGGGACGCATCTCACTCGTTTCGATTCACGTCCGTCCCCTCCCCCTCTCGTAATCGTAATCGTAATCGGCTGTTGCTCCTCGATGCCAAGGATTTTGTGGTGACAGAGAAGATCTGCAGAAGAGTGACAACCACAGAAAACACCGAGCACACGGAAACAAGACCGGTCTGGTTGTTCTCTCCTCTTCCGTGTGCTCCGGGTGGTCTGTGGTCCATCCATCGCTATTTTCAGAGCAATAGTGGGAAAGGTCATTAGAACCCAGGATGCAATGCGTGCCAAAATGTCGAAAAGATCGCATTGTCACTGGAAGCGCTGGCATCAGGTCATGCGGAAGCCACCAGCCGGCGGGACCCCAGCGCTCCCAGGAAGGGGGGCTGAGGAAAACGGTCCCAGGCACAATCCCGTGTATCACTTCCCGATGCAGAACTGGCTGAATATCGAATCGAGAAGATCCTCGGTCGAGGTCTTGCCCGTGATTTCCCCCACGGCGTTCAGCCCGATGCGCAATTCCATCGCGGCAATCTCCAACGATTCTTCCCCCTGCAAAACACGAGCCGCTGCTTCAGTCGCCACTCCGGCCCGCCGCAAAGCGTCCTGATGCCTGGAATTGATCATCGCATCACTCATGTCTGCACCCAGCTTCCCGGACCAGACCAGACGTGTGATTGCAGTCTTCAACTCCTCAATCCCCTGCCCCGTCGAGCAGCTGATGTCCAGCACCTGACTGATCTCCGGCGGAGGAACGAACCGAACACCCAGGTCGCTCTTGTTCCGCAACACGATGGCCTTGCGCCCCGCCAATCGCCGGATTTGATCCGCATCGTCCTCCCCGCACAGGGCTGTCCCATCAACCACGAGAAGGATCAGCTCCGCCGACTGAAGGTTGTGGAGGCTTCGACGAATGCCTTCCTG
>VHDG01000451.1 GCA_016871475.1 Verrucomicrobiota bacterium | reverse complement strand
TCCGGCATCAGGATCCTCGATCGTCCTGGTTCCACCCTGGGATCCCAACTCGCCTCTGCCGGTGGGATCAGGGTTCGGCTGGAGGGCCGGGAACTGCAGGTCTCAGCCCCCGGTCTTTTCGGCACGAATCTCACCCAATGTTGGGAGACACGCACCGTTCCCGAGGTCTTGATCCTTTGCCCCAACCCCGACCAGCTGCTTCCCGCACTCACCTCCTGCGTGGACATCCTCGAGCGATCACATGCAGCCGGCGAACTGAGCACAACTGCCCTCCCGCTGCCTGCAATGGTGCTCAGTTCCAACGGAATCTATTACCAACGGATCCGTCAGGTGTTCGTCGAGAAACTTGAGGAGTCCACGCTGCTTGGCAGGCTTCCTGATCTCTGGCCGGAGTTAATGCCGGAGATCGTCGGGCGGCTCACGCGCGGGGTTACGATTCAGACCGGGATTCGTGAAGGCAGCGGGGCGGATTCTGTTTACCACCCTGGCCCACCGGGCATCACCCGCCTGGCAGGTGGAAACACAAACGTCCGAGCCGGCGCAGTCACGCTGCTTCGAAGCCGGGGAATGCAAATCGAGGACGCCGGATCCACCACTCCCACCCGAGTGGAATTCGACAAAGCGCTGATCAACCTTGCCGCCAATCTCCTGGGGCTATCCGCCTCACTGGATGAATCAGGCTTGTTCCGCCCGCTCACCATCGGGGAGATATTGCAGGAAATCGGTGAAGAGGAGGTCCGGAGACTTGGAAGAGCCGTCATAGATGTGGGAATAGCCGTGAAGGCCTACGGGCGCGACGAAGACGTGGAGCGGTTGATGGGGGCTGTGATCGACAACCTGCGGGATCACTCCAGACACGTGCCATCGAGTGTGCAGTGGTTGAGCCTGAAACTCGCGAGGAAGGAAGCCGTCGAAGGCCTCTCCCCCACCGAAACATGGCTGCTGGATCCCTTGATCCACTACGCTCGTTCCGCAAATCTCCTGGAGTCCCAACAATGCTTCGAAGCCTGGCGCTCCAAGGTTTCTCTCCAGCTTTCCAGGGCACGAGTCATCGCCGGATGACGAACACCATCGTCTCGAGGTTGATTGGAAGCGACGAAAGGGGCGGTTGCAGAGTCCGCGGCCAAGGCCACTTCCACTTCGCTTGTTCTGCTGAACGGACGCATCGCAGAGTCCCGGCCATGGCACAGGCTGGTCGCGGGAAATCAGCCGGGAGCGTCCAAGGGCGCCGGCAAGGGCTCCGTCTTCCGTCGCCTCATCACCTCACGCTCGTGAATGCACCTGGCTCGCTCTTCATCACCCGTGGCCGGATCTTCAAGCCGCCGCTTCAGCGCCTCCATTTCCCGGTCAATGGACTGGTTCCTGAGCTTCATGAGCACGTCGCGCAGCATGATCAGCGGTTGGGAAACCGGGCGAGGATCCACGGCACACTGGCTGATCAGTTGACGGCTCTCATCGTCCGGCACCTGTCCCATCAACTGGGCGGGTGATGGACGGCTGCCGGTGGCATCGACGGTCAATCGATCCGACACGATACGTCTGACCAGGCCATGCTGAACCCAGGCCAGGTCGATCCATGCTGACGCCTGGTTCAAGGTCTCGTCGGAGCAGACCAGGAGTTTTAAAAGCCAGAGCTCCGTCTGGGAGGGTGGTGGAGACGCGGCCTGTTCCGCCTCTTCATCGGGTCCCCAAGGCTGCTCCGCATTGGACGCACCCGACCCAGACGTCCCTGGTTTCAGTTTCAGGAATTCTCTGCGAACGGCTTCCTGGGAGACCGACAGGCGAATCCCTGTCTTTTGCACATAGGCGTCCAGAGTGACGGCATTCCCGGTCTTTTGCACCGCGAGGCCCATCTCACGAATGACGTTCAACCGACCGCGATCGGTGGTCGGATCGTGAAGACGACATAATCGATCCAGGTAGAAATCGAAGAACCCCGGGGCCTGACGAATGATGGCGGCAAAGGCGTCTCCCCCCTGCTCCTTGATCAAGGAGTCTGGATCGTGCGGAGCGGGGAGTACGGCCACGCGGATGGACATGCCGACTCCGAGGAGGCTGTCGAGAATCCGGGTTGCAGCGTTCTGGCCGGCGTTATCGGAGTCGAAGCACAGCACGACCTCCTCGACGTGGCGTTTGAGAATCCGTGCGTGATCGGAAGTGAAGGCTGTTCCTTGTGGGGCGACGATGTTTTTGACGCCGCCTTGAAAGCACGCAATCAGGTCCAGCTGGCCTTCGCAAAGGATCGCGAACCCGGCATCGAGAATGGCGCGCTTGGTTTTATCCAGCCCGTAGAAGACCCGGCCCTTGGTGAAGATCGGAGTCTCAGGAGAGTTGACGTACTTGGCGCTCTTCTCGTCCCCCTGCAGGATCCGTCCGCTGAACGCGATCACGCGGCCCTGTTCGTCGCAGATCGGGAACATGAGGCGTCCACGGAACCGATCGTAGTGACGTCCGGTCTCCTCCTTCTTCACCACAAGCCCTGCCTGCAGAGCGAGCTGGATGTCATGTCCCTTGGACTTGCACCAGTTCACGGTGTCATCCCAGGCGTCGGGAGCGTAGCCGAGGCGGAACAACTGGATGGATTCGGGGGACACACCGCGTTTGGCGAGGTAGTTTCGGGCGATTTCGCCTTGGGCCTCATTGAGGGCTGACTGCCAGCGTTGGGCTATCTGTTCGTGGAGGCTTCGCAGGGCCTCCTTGTTGCGCTGGCCGGGCTGGTCCTCGCCTCCGCCCCTTTCGTATTCCAGCGCGATGCCCGCGCGCTGGGCCAGGCGTTCGACGGCCTCCCCGAAGGTGACGTTCTCGTATTCCTGGACGAAGCGGAAGACATCGCCTCCCTTGTGGCATCCGAAGCAATGAAACCCCTGACGTCCGGGGCTGACATGGAAGCTTGGAGATTTTTCCCGGTGGAAGGGACACAAGGCCACCCAGCTTGCGCCGGCGCGTTTCAATGGAAAGTAGCTGCCAATGACCTCAACGATGTCACTCGCGCCACGCACCTTCTCAACGAAACTGTTGCCGAAGAAACCCGCCACGAGCGGATTTCATCCAGGAGAGGCTCAGGGATCAAGTTCAACCCGACGCGTTCTTGGGCGAGCCTTCGCACCCCGGGCCGAGCCATCGCCGGAGGAATCCCCGATCAGGATCCAGGGAACATTGGCCTTGATCGCTCGTCCCGACGCCGACTTGTTGAAGATGTCGGCCTGCAAACTGTAGAGCCTGAAGAAACGGATGCTCCCGAAGTTCTCCTCCTGGCTTTTTTCCCGGGCTTGAATCTCCATCGGAGTGTACTCCCTGGCGTTGATCAGGGCCATGGCTGTAACCGCCACACAGAGCATCCTCACCGCTCCAGCCCCCATCCCCAGGTAAAACTCAAGCCCGCCGAAGCTGTCGCTGTTGAGCAGCTTGTCAGCGAATCGACGTTTCAGCGCTCCCGCAATGAGAAGCAGGAGCCCTGCGATAAAGAAGTAGGCGAAGAGAGAGGAGACAAGGGTCGAAAGTCCAGGGATGGAGGAGGAAACCAATGCCGCCAGAGGACGATGTCCCAGCCCCGCGGTCAGGACGATCATTCCCCAACACACCAGATCGATGCACTCGCCCAGAATGCCGCGCTTCTTCCCCTGATAGACCCCAAAGGCCACCAAGCAGAACAGGACAACGTCCACGTAACAGAACGATATTTTGGTGAAGAACTCGAACACAGTATTGGCGGGGCGGCACACGCCCGGCACCTGATTCCATCGGAACTCTGTCCCTGAGAATGAAGCCGAAGGGGCAGGACGGGGATGCCATCGGGGCCCGGGCCTGGAAAGAACCGGGCTGGATACACCCATCCCAACAGGCTGTGGATGCTGAAAATGGGGAACCCAACCCATTGGGTCAGACGTCTGACCGTTGCCCAAGATTCCTGTTGTGATGAGCGGGTGAAAATCGCTATTCTTTGGCCGCTTCTTCGCCTACCTCCCCGGCTTGGCGCGTCATGCGGAACCGGAGGGGGCAAGAACCTCTCTTTGCACGATCAATCTATGCCCAATTTAAACGAAGAGCCCGCCGTCGAAGCGGCGGCCGCGGGAGCGGAAGCCTCCCGTTATGATGCCTCAAAAATTGACAAACTCGAGGGGCTGGAAGCGGTGCGTGAACGCCCTGGAATGTACATCGGGCACACCGACGAACGTGGGCTGCACCACTGCGTTTTCGAGGTTCTGGACAACTCCATCGACGAACACCTCGCCGGCTTTTG